>JAGWPQ010000208.1 GCA_028877045.1 Bacteroidota bacterium
CTATGAGTTCCCCCATCAAACTTATAAGTTCAGCTATTTCTAACGAAAAAATTAAAAAAAACACTAAACAAAAAAAATCGAAATTATTTATAAAAATTGTTGAATCAGAAATACTAAAACCGATTTCTGATCACCTTAATTTAATTCCAATTTTTTATTTTAGTCTATTTTTCTTTTTATCCGTTAGCAATTTTTCGTGCAAACAAGTGCCGAAAGTCAATGGTTTGCAATACAGCGACACTATTATATCTCCTGCAATTCCCGTTTACTTTTTTGCCATTCATCCTTTAAATAATTCAATTAAATTAATGGAAATGTACCAGCCATTAATTGATTATCTGAACAGCCAAATTAATGGCGCACAATTTGAACTGGAAGCATCATTAAATTATTCGGCTTTTGAACAAAAAATAAGGAATAGAAAACCTGAATTTATTTTACCAAATCCTTATCAAACATTGCTGGCAATAAATTCCGGTTACAACGTAATTGCCATGGCCGGCGATCCAAAAGATTTTAAAGGACTTTTTATTGTGCGCAAAGATGCGGGAATCAATCAACCATCGGACCTGATTGGTAAAGAAGTAAGTTACGCATCACCAACCGCCTTTTCTTCCTGTATCATGACACAATATTTTTTGTATAAACATGGCATTAATATTAATAAAGACATTAAAAATGTTTTTACCGGCACCTCGGAATCTGCGATCATGAATGCTTATTTAAAAGAAACAAGTGCGGCTACAACCTGGCCTCAGCCCTGGAGAATTTTTATTAAAGATCATCCAGCAAAAGCAAGTAAACTGAAAGTAATTTGGGAAACCGAATCGCTGATAAATAATTCGGTGATGGTGCGCAATGACATACCCGTTGATATTATTGTGCAGGTTAAAAAATGTTTGTCAGAACTTCATGAATCTGTTAAGGGCAAAACTATTCTGAAAGGAATGGAAACGGAAGGATTTTACAATGCTTCAAACAAAACTTATGACGTTGTAAAAACATATACACATAGATTCGAAAAAGAAGTTCGCAAAATTGATACACCATAATGAAGCAAAGTATAAGAAATATTTTTTTTGGAACATTAAGGCGACGCCTCATTTTTAGTGTGGCATTGATACATGCCGTAATGATGACGGTATTTATTGCCGATCTTATAATCAAACAACAAAGGTTCCTGGTTAACCAACAGGAAAAGGAAGCAATGGCATTTGCTGATAATCTTGCAGTAAGTGTTGATCAGGAGATTTTGGCAAATGACGTTAATAGTTTGCAGGAATTAACAGAAACAGAGAAAAATTATCCCGAAATTAATTATATCATCATCACCAATAAAAGAGGCCTTATATTGGCACATTCCGATAGAACTAAAGTTGGAAAACAATTGCTTGGTATTCCTATTACTTCACAACAAACCATCCGCAGCAGATCACAATCAACAGTTGATATTTTAAAACCGGTAATGGTTAATAAAAATCTGGTAGGATGGATTCGTATTGGCTTAGGACAAAAAAGTTTTATCGATAAATTAAATTCAATTTTATTGAATGGCATACTCTATACAATTACAGCTGTTTTTTTAGGGGCTTTAATAGCATGGATGGTAGGTGCAAGTTTTACGAAACGACTTAATATTATACAGAAAACGATAGATGATGTTGCAGCCGGAAATATTACAGCACGTTCTTCAATTAGTGGAAATGACGAAGCCGCTGTATTAGCGAAGCAATTTAATGAAATGCTTGATTTGCGTATTAAAAGCAGGATAGAGCTTCAGGAAAAAGTAACTCAATTGGAAATGATCAGTAACAATTTATCCGACACGATCATATTTCAGGGTGTACGTGATGATAAAGGGAAATTAAAATATTTATATTTAAGTGAAGGCATTGTAAATTTTTTTGGCAAAACTGCCAATGAAATTATAAATGACCCTTCCATAATTTATAATGTTGTTTATGAAGATGACCGGCAAAAAGTTGCTGATGCTACTGCTATTGCTTTTCGCGACAGTTCTGATATTGATATTGATATACGTTATTATCATGTTTCCGGTGAATTAAGATGGGCGCATGTTCGTTCCACGCCTCGAAAATTAAATGATGGAAAAATAATTTGGGATGGTACTTATACCGATATTACCCAACGCAAACTTATTGAAAAAGAAATCCAAAAAACGAATCGTATTACTAAGTTTATCGGAGAAATAAATGAATTGATCCTGCTTGCAAAAGATGAAAATGAAATTTATGGCAACTTGGCTAAGATAGCTGTTGAAAAAGGGCATTTTATATTTTCTTGGGTTGGTATACCCGATATCGATACAAAAGCAATTAAGCCGCACATTTGGGCAGGCAAAGAAGAAGGTTATTTGAAAAATATAACGGTTTCTGCAGAAGAAGATACACCTTATGGCAAAGGCCCGGTAGGCAAAGCTTACCAGCAAGCAAAATATTATTATTGTAATGATATTGAACACGATCCTGCAATGAAACCCTGGAAAGAAGCTGCATTGCAACGAGGTTATAACTCGTTGATCGCTTTTCCTTTAATGGTTGATGCTAAAATTGTAAGTATTTATGCAATGTATGCAGCAACCCCTGATTTCTTTAATGAAGAGGAGGTTGAACTGCTTATTAGAGTAACAAATAATATAAATTATGCATTAACTGCAATCAATAATAACAGAAAAAGAAATGAAGGCGAAATACAAATAAAGAAAATTACACAGGCAATAGAACAAAGCTCCGCATCAATTATAATTACCGATTTAAAACCTTCAATTGAATATGTTAATCCCGCATTTACAGAACTAACCGGTTATAGTTATGAAGAAGCAATAGGAAAAAACCCAAGAATATTACAGTCAGGTATTACACTCCCCTCAACTTATAGAAACCTTTGGCAAAATTTAAGTACCGGAATTCAATGGCAGGGAGAATTATGTAACCGAAAAAAGAATGGAGAATTATATTGGGAACAAGCTATTATATCTCCAATAACTAATGCGGAGGGAGAAATTACAAACTATGTTGCCATTAAGGAAAATATTACCGAACGGAAAAAAATGGAAGAGCTATTGAAAGAAGATGAACAAATGTTAAACACGGTATTCGAAAAATCTCCAATCGGGAAATTGGTATATGATAAAAAAGCGGTTTTGATAAAAGCAAATAAAAAAGCGGAGGAAATATTTGGAACAGATGCAAATGCATTAATAGGGATTTACAATTTTAAAAAAGACCCTAATTTTAATTTTCCTGAAATATGGAAAAACCTTGATAAAGGCATTCTGTTAGAGTCATCAATGGAGTTTGATTTTAATAAAGTTATTTATCCAACCACGAAAACCGGGGTTAGTTATTTGCATTTTATCATAACACCTATTTCGGAGGCTGTTTCTAAAAATATCGGATACATCGTTCAGGTTGATGATGTTACCGAGAAAAGATTAAACGAACAAAAAATTTCGAAAGCCATTATTAAAGCGCAGGAAGAAGAACGATACGAAATAGGTGGCGAGTTGCACGATAATGTTTGTCAGATATTGGTGGGCGCACAAATGAATTTGGGTATCATGAATAAATCAATTGCAGCGGCAGATCAGGAACGATATAAGGAAACAAAAAAATTTATTAAACAGGCGATTGATGATATTAGAAATTTGTCACATAATCTTGCCCCGGCTTTAGTTGATGCATCCAAATTAGATGATACATATAATAATTTAATTCGCACATACCATTTTAACCCCGATGTAAAGATTAACCTGCACACAGAAATTGATGATGAAAAAATTAAATTAGACCAGCAGCTTCTATTAAATCTGTACAGGATTTTACA
>JAGWPQ010000209.1 GCA_028877045.1 Bacteroidota bacterium
CCAGCATTGATCGTTGTAACCGTTTGTTATAATGTTTACGCAATTCATAAGCACCATACTCTTTATTCTTATTGTCGAAAACAATATCCAACAGGTCGCTCTGTAAAATGAGTTCGGGTTTCATAAAAATATTTTTTAATGATGATGAATTTTAAAACAGAGCGCTTGTTTTATATTGAGATGCTGTTAAAGATTTTTTCCATAAAATAAAATGTGAAGATTAATATAGCCATGAGCTGTGAGCAAAAACTTGCTGCCAATAGTTCAGAACGTTGAAGAGTGCGTGGCAACCGGTGTTTAATTGCAATACAAAAGCCCGCTACAAAAAAAATTATTTCAATAAAGTTTCTATTTTTTTAAACCCTTCTTCGGCAGGTAAATGTTCCCAAAGGATTTCGTAGATGGTTTGTACAACAGGTATTTGCGCTTTTATGATCTGATTGGTTTTATGTACGCATTTGCTGGCATAATAACCTTCGGCAACCATATTCATTTCTAATTGCGCGGCTTTAACGCTGTAGCCCTTACCGATCATATTGCCAAAAGTTCTATTGCGACTGTACAGCGAATAACAGGTTACCAGCAGATCGCCGAGATACACCGAAGTGGCATAATTCACTAAGTTTTGTTCGGTAGTATCATTTTCATCCCACATCAATTGTTTTATAAAAACGCCCAACTCGTGTGCACAGTTGGCGATATAAACACTTAAAAAATTATCACCATATTCCAAACCATGTGCAATTCCTGCACCCAACGCATAAATATTTTTTAAGACGGCGGCATATTGCACACCCACCACATCAGTATTGGTTACAACATTTATATAATCGTTTTTGAAAAATGAGGAAACATGTTTTGCTTCACTTTCATCCACCCCCGAAAAAGTGAGGTAGGATAATTTTTCGGATGCTACTTCTTCGGCATGGCAGGGACCAAGTATGGTAAAATAATTATTGAGTTCAACATTAAATCTTTCGGCTAAATATTCGTTCAGTAATTGATTGCTTCCGGGAAGAATGCCTTTGATGGCCGAGATGATCTTCTTTCCAACAAAAGCTGCTCTTGGCAATACTTTCAAGGCTTCTTCGGCATAAGCCGAAGGAATGGCAATAATTAATGTTTCGGAATTTTTTACCACTTCTTCGATAGAAGAACTCAATACAAGCTGATCGGTATTAAAATAAACCTGACTCAAATATTGCGGATTATGTTTGCGATGTTTTACGTGTGCAATGGTTTTATCATTCCTGATAAACCAATGGATCGTGTTACCATTATCGGTAAGAATTTTTGCTATTGCTGTTGCCCAACTTCCGCTTCCGATTATTCCAAAATTCATATTACACCAGGTTAATGATGAACAAACTTACGAAAGGAAGTTTTGATTTATGCCACGAATGCACGAATTAAACTTTCTTATTCGTGCATTCGTGGCTTGCATTATCAATAATAAAAAAGGGAAGCTTTTTGCTTCCCTTTTACTTAATTCTTTTTTTCGTCAAACAATTTATCTTTTGGTGTGACTTTTACTTTATCACCATCTTTCAATGTTTTACTTACAGTGCTGTATGGTCCGGTTATTACTTCATCACCTTCTTTTAAGCCGTCGGTGATTCGTATATAATTCAAATCCTGAATTTCCGTTTTCACTTTTACTTTTTTCACAGTTGCATCTTTCTGCAAAACAAAAACCACTTCATCCAGATCATCGGCTGATGATGTGGATGGTTTATCATTCATGTCCTGATTGTTATTATTTGAAGACTTATCATCTTTTTTGTCTGTTGCAGTTTTATCTTTATCGCTTTTTTTATCCCTTGTGGTTACTGCATTTAACGGAACACTTAAAACATTTACCTGTGTTTTTGTTTGAATATCGGCACTGGCACTCATTCCCGGGCGGAAAGGAAAATGACCTTTTATAATCAGATCTTTGTAACTGTCAATAAACAAACGAATATGTACCTTATAATTTGTCACATCTGTAGATGAGGTTGTTGAAGCAGCATTGGTAATTGGGTTTGCAATTTTGTAAACTATTCCCTTAAACTTTCGATTATTATAAGCATCGATTTCTACGATAGCCGTATCACCAATTTTTACTTTGGGGATATCATTTTCTCCAACATCTACCTGTGCCACAATGCTGTTCATATCTGCAATGCGCATCATTTCGGTACCTACATT
The DNA here is from genome assembly GCA_028877045.1 of Bacteroidota bacterium. Classification (GTDB taxonomy): domain Bacteria; phylum Bacteroidota; class Bacteroidia; order Chitinophagales; family Chitinophagaceae; genus CAIQDX01. The sequence goes on from JAGWPQ010000209.1 coordinate 2,191, forward strand.
AAAACTGTTACCTGCAACACGTTCACCTTTCTTCACACTCATTAAACTGATCACACCATCCATTGGTGAAAGAATAACTGTTTTATCAACATTTTTTGCGGCACTCTCTAAATTAGCCATCGCACTTTTCACGCCGGCCTGATTTGCTTTAATTGTTTGCCGTGCTGCATTATAATTTGCCAAAGAAGATTTATAAGCTTGTTCTGCCTGATCAAATTCTAAGCGTGAAATAATTTTATCGGCCAATAATTTTTTCTCACGATCGTATTGTGTTGCATATTGATCGAGTGTTGCCTTCAATGAAGCCAATTGTTCATTGGCATTATCTACCTGTGCCTGCGTTTGCGTTACTACAGCAGCAGCCTGATCTCTTTGTGATAAATAAATATCAGGGTAAATTTTTGCCAACAACTGTCCTTTATGAACACTATCGCTTTCATCAACTTTTAGTTCTACTATTTCGCCGCTGATATCCGGACTTACTTTTACTTCAATCTCAGGATAAACTTTACCACTGGCATTTACTGTTTCAATAATGGTTCGCTTGGCAGCTTTTTCCGTCGAAACTTTTATGCCTTCATCCTTACCGATTACGCCGGCTTTTTTCAAACCAAAAAGTCCGCCAACAACTACTACTAATCCAACGATGATCCAAAGAAGCGTTTTATTCATAAAACTTAATTTCTATTTTCAACTAATATTATTTCAAGAACTTTTTTGTTACCGCTGCCTTTCTTACAGCTTCAAACCCTGACCTTTATAAAATTCCAATAATTTCATTTTAAAAACATAATCATATTCACTCGATACCAACTGCAATTTGGCAGTAATTAAATTATTTTGATTGGTAATTAATTCTAATGTACTCAACAATCCGATCTCATATCTTTTAAAAGAAAAATCATATACTTTTTGCGCACTCTCTACACTTTTTTTAGCTGCATTTAATTTTTCGAAAGCATTAATTGCATTGGTATAAGCAGTATAAATGTTTTGCTTTAAAGTTTGATTGGCCTGATCTTTTTGTAAAACCGTATTTTTTAAATTAAGCTTCGACTGTTCGTAAGCAATTCTGTTTTGTCCGCTGTTAAAAATAGGGATCGATAAACCAATACCTAAACTCTGCCTGAAGTTATCGCTCAACTGAGTGCCATAAGGCGATTTCTGCCCTGTTGTATAATCGATCGCCTTGTTATTATATGTTGTATTTAAAGAATAATTTCCCCCGATAGTCGGATACAATGCACCTTTATTCGAGAGCACTGTTTTTTCAGCAGCTTTAATTTTCAATTCATTTTCTTTTTGCAAAGGCTGGTTACCCAATGCCAATTGATACACTGCTTCGGGCTGCAATTCGCTAAATGTTTCCAGCGGAATTTTATCTACAGCAGGCGTTTCAACTTCAAAAGGCAATGCCGCATCAATATTTAATAAGGCTTTCAGAAAAAGTACATTTTGCTGAAAAGTTGTTTTATTACTGATCAGTGTACTGCTGTCACTTGCCAGTTGCGCTTCGATCTGAATTAAATTTAATTCGGGTAACACTTCTGCCGCAACTTGTTTTTTCGTCACTTCCAATTGTGCCATTCGCTGCGCAATTTGTACTTCACTCACATTGATCAATTCCTTAGAAGCCAATACCTGCAAATAATAAGTCGCCACATTTAATGCAACATCATTGGCGGCCCTTTCAATATCGGTCAATGCGGCTTTGGCACTAAATTCATTTGCAGCAACATTATTTTTTAAGCGGCCCCAATTAAAAAATGCAACATTTCCATTCAGGCCATAGCTCTGGTAATATAATGGTACCGTAGTGAACTGATTGGTTGTCGGATCGATAGAACGCCCAAACTGCGGGCCATACCCGGTATTAAAAGATGCCGATGGAATTTGATAATATTTTGCCTGTGTCAATTGCAATGCTGCAAGCCTTGCCTGCACATCGGCCTGCTTTACAGAGATATTGTTTTGCATCGCATAATCAACCAATTTGCGGAGATCCCATTTATCTACTCTTTCCTGTGCCTGCAAATGCATCACAACGCAACAACTTATCATGAAGGTGAATAAATATTTCATAGTTCACAAAAATACTTCAATACTGCACACACATTAAAAATTTCGACAAGCGGAAAGTAATCGGTTTAAACCGTCAAATTAATCTTATGAAAGAAATCACATGCTTTTAAATGCCTGCTCAAAGTCGGCGATCAAATAATCTGCGTCTTCCAGACCAACATAAATGCGCAACATCCGGTGTTCGGGTACATCGGCATTAAATGCTTCCCGTTTCATTCCGGCACATTTTGGAATGATCAAACTTTCATGTCCGCCCCAGCTTACCGCCATAAAAATATGTTGCAGCGATTCGCAAAATTTTTCTACTTCGTCGATATTCTTTGCTTTGATGACAATGGTCAGTAACCCGCATACACCCTGCATTTGCTGCTTTGCCAACTGATATTGAGGGAACGATTCATCGAAGGGAAAAATTAATTTTTCTACCTGCTGATGCTGTTTCAAATAATCAATAACCGTATTTGTTGTTCGTGTAATCCGTTCCAAACGTGCAGGTAATGTTCTTAATCCGCGAATCAATAACCAGGCATTGAATGGCTGGATACCGCTGCCGATGTTCATGTATTCGCTGTTAAAAATCCTTTCTATCATTTTTTTGCTGCCGCTTAATACACCGGCAACAGTATCGCTGTGGCCGCCGATATATTTTGTGGCCGACTGCAAAACCAGATCAATTCCCATTTCAATGGGCCGCTGATACAATGGTGTGCAATAACTGTTATCGCAAATGGTGATGATATTTTTTTGTTTGGCCAATGCTGCAACAGCTTTCAGATCCTGCAATTCGTAGGTCCAGCTATTCGGACTTTCCAAATAAATAATGGTTGTGTTTGATTGAATAGCTTTTTCGAAGTTTTCGATTTTAGTTCCATCGATATAAGTATGCGTAACATTAAACCGCGGAAGAATTTCTTCGAACATTTTTACGGCCCAGGTATAAACACCTTTTACGCTAACAATATGATCGCCGCTTTTTACATTGGCCAATACCGCTGCAAATATGGCAGCAGCGCCGCTGTTGAAGACCAGGCAATCTTCGGCAGCATCCAATGCAGCTAATTTTTTACGGAGAATCTCAACGGTTGGATTTAGTCCGCGACTGTATAACCATGTTGAATATTC
>JAGWPQ010000210.1 GCA_028877045.1 Bacteroidota bacterium
CTACATATAAGCCACATATATCCCACATATAAGCTACTCCTAAAAGGGGTGGCTTATATGTGGCTTATATATAACTTATTGATAGGTTATAGCAGTGTCAGATACTAATATAACAGCCATCAGGCATAGCTTAATAAGCCGGCAGTCATGGCCCAAAATAGCAGGATCAATAGCTTTTACAGGAGTATTCAGGCTTATCGGTATCGGTGGCGTATTTTGGGAATAGGTATTTCGGGCAAAGTTTCGCCACTGTGGCGCTAAAAATGAAGCAAGATATTTGTTCAGCCAACAGGTTAGCCCGGTTAAAATGTCATCACTTTTTTTACCCTGTTGCTTTCTAAAGATTTTTCAATAACGTTTATTACCTCAATACTTTCGTCGGGGGTTACTGCCAAAGGTTTTCCATTAACGATCGATTGGTACAATGCTTCAAAATAGCCCATGTAATTACCTTTTTCGGTGGGCACTTTTTCACGAATTATTTTGCCATCTTTTTCGGTATGCAATAAACCTTGCTCGCTTTCGGGTTCGATGCCCCAGTTGGGTATTGTTGGCTTTTTGCCGGCAATCAAATCATCTTCCTGAACATCAGCCTTGTTTTTTAAAAATGTTCCGTTCTTCCCAAAAACCATATAACCCGGTATCGTTTCACGAATAAAAAATCCGCTTTTTAATCGCACTCTTAAATTTTTATAGAATAATAATATTTCAAAATAATCGTCAATGAGTGATCCTGTTCTTTGCCTGGCAATATCGGCAAATAAAGAATCGGGTTTGCCAAATAATTGCAATGCCTGATCGATTAAATGTGCCCCCAGATCGTATAAAATACCGGTACCCAATTCGCCCGTTTCTTTATGTTTTTTTGAACTGAATTGTGGTGTGTATCTGTCGTAACGTATTTCCACTTCTACGATCTCGCCCAACCAACCTTCATCAATGATTTTTTTTACAGTTAAGTAATCACTGTTCCATCTGCGGTTTTGATACGGACAAAGAATCTTATTTTGTTGTTCGGCCAGTTGCTTCAATTCAATTCCTTCCGAAACCCTTGCTGTTAAAGGCTTTTCAACAACAATATGTTTATTGGCAAGCAGCACTTGTTTGGCATATTCGAAATGAGTGGCACTGGGTGTGTTGACGATGACCAGGTCGACATCATCGGCCAATAATTCCTCTAAGGTTGCATAACTTTTTGCGTAAGGATAATCCTGCTGAATATTTTTTTTACTTCTTTCCCATGCACCCATTAATTGAAAACCTGGATGTGCATCAATGAACGGTGCATGAAAGATTTTACCACTCATACCATACGAAAGCAATGCAGTTTTTATTTTTTGCATGATCGAATTTTTATAGAATTAATTCCTGCAAATTAAGTTAATCAAAAATGCTAAATTGTAATTCTGTTCAACTATTTTATCTTTTATTAAAAGAATGTAATATGAAGTTGTTTATGATTTTGATAGGTTGTAAACCCGAAGGCCGGCACACAGAACAACATGATATTTTTTTTGGTATTGCAAATGAATTAAGGGATCTGATCCCTGAAATGATTGCATTTTGGCCTGAAACAAACGGTAAATTACATTTAGATGGCTGGAAAGCTGTAACACAGGTAGATGGGCAATCTGTACAAATTATTACAAAGGATGAATCATTTTCTCGTGCATCAAAGCTTAAATTATTTTTTATTAATCTTGGCGGATATAAAAAAGATGAGTTCGAAGAGTTTCATTACAAGTTATTAATTGCAGCGCCTGATAAATCTGTTGCCATCCAGAAAGCGAAAGAAACGGCTTTTTATAAACATACAGGTTTTGCCGGTGCTACTTCTCATATTGATGATAAATATGGTGTTGATGTAGATGACGTGTATGAGATCGAAGATATTCTTCCCGATACAGCGAAAGAAAAATACAGTATTGTTTTAGCAGCGTCTGATTCCATTGCAAATGACGAACTGCATTTGGGTTATTTTAAATTAGATAAGTTGTAGTCGGCTACATAAAAATCATTAATTTCAGTGCATAAACTTTTGCTATGCGTATTGTTCCATTAATTATTTCGGGTGCAGTTACAACAGCTTTGATCGTTGTATTAAATATGCAGTTACCGGTTGGTGCAACCAAGACACCAAGGTTGGGATATTTTTTATCGCCGCAACAGGGTTTCTGGCAAAATGCAGAGCCGGCCGATGTTTCGTTCGATAA
>JAGWPQ010000211.1 GCA_028877045.1 Bacteroidota bacterium
CCATAAAATTCTTTTGGCCTGCCAGGTACTTACATATTTTAATTGTTCGGGAAATTTTGTTGGATCGGCTGCTGCTTTAAATGCTTCATTCGCTAAAATAGAAGAGGCTGCATGATGCCCATGCCCTGCTCTTGCATCGCCGGGGAAACGGGTAATTATTACATCGGGTTTAAATTTTCTGATCACCCAAACAACATCGCTCAACACTTTTTCTTTGTCCCAAATACGCAATGCTTCATTTGCATTTTTGCTGTAGCCAAATTCAAATGCACGACTGAAATATTGTTCGGCGCCATCCATTCTTCTTGCAGCCAATAATTCCTGTGTGCGAATTAATCCCAATTCAATTCCTTGTTCGCTGCCAATTAAATTTTGTCCGCCATCGCCGCGTGTTAAACTTAAATATCCGGTGCGGTATAATTTTTCTTTGGCGAGATATGGCAACAAATAATTGTTCTCATCATCAGGATGCGCGGCAATGTATAACACACTGCCCAGCACATTTAATTTTTTTAACTGCAAATAAATTTCTGAGCTGTTATGTGTTGCAGGTGTTTGCGCAAAGAGTGAAAAATGAAGAGTGAAAAGTGAAAAGCAAAATATTATTTTTCTGATCATAAATTAAATTAAGTGTTTACGAAGATAATGGAACTGAATTAAGATTTTTATGTAGCCGGCTTCAGTAAATTAATTGAGCTGCGGTTGCGTCGCACACTTGTACGTTCTGAACCTTATTGATCAAGCTATTGGCTAATAGCTATTCTTCAGTACAAGTGTGCGATTCTTTCACTGAAAGAATCAGGGGCAACAGGCGATGCCACAAGATCTGCATCCAGTAACACAAAAAATATCTTATTCATCTTGTTTGCATTTTTATTGAACTATTTTTAATTTATAATAAAATATCCCAAGTTCTTATAGTTTTACATTTTAATTGAGTTATGGAAATTATAAGAACAGCTGCTGAAATAAAAGAAATCACATCGGCATTAAGTAAACAAAAAATAATTGGATTTGTTCCAACAATGGGTGCTTTGCACGAAGGCCATTTATCGCTCATCAACAAAAGCAAACAACATTGTGATATAACGGTGTGCAGCATTTTTGTTAACCCTGCACAATTTAATAATGCAAACGATTTTGAAAAATACCCCGTTACCACCGATACAGATATTGCTTTATTAAAATCTGTTGGCTGCGATATCCTTTTTTTGCCAACTGTTTCAGAGATATATCCGCCCGGTCTTGAAAATAAAATTTATGAATTGGGAAACCTCGATGAAATATGGGAAGGATTACACCGGCCCGGCCATTTTCAGGGCGTTTGCAAAGTGATGGACAGGTTGTTAGACATTGTACAAACTCATCATTTGTGGATGGGACAAAAAGATTTTCAACAATGTCTGGTGATAGTAAAATTATTGGAACTTACTAACAGAAAAGGGATACTTTTTCACAGAATTGAAACCGTAAGAGAAGCATCAGGACTGGCTTTAAGCAGTCGCAACAAGCGTTTGAGCCCAACGGGCAAAGAAAACGCCAAAGCTATATTTGAAGTGCTGAAAAAAATAAAAGAGACGTTTCAATCAGAAAATTTTGTTAACCTTTGCGCCGAAGGAAAAAAATATTTGCTGCAGCATGGCTTTGATGAAGTAGAATATTTGGCCATTGCAGATGCAGAAAATCTTTTGTTGGCAGAGGAGTATCAGCACGATCATCAATATGTTGCCATTGCCGCAGCATGGATAGAAGGTGTACGATTGATCGATAATTTACTTTTATCGTAAACGAATCATTCAACTAATAAGTTCCTTTACAAGTATTACATAGACATCTGAATATGTTTTATTCTAAGGCAGGGCCATATTCAGCAAAACATTCAGTTTTAAATTCATTCAGATGTCAGTTCATTCAGCTTTTAAAAAAGTTACCACACATTCGTTGCAGCAGATGAAGAAGCAGCAGGAAAAAATTTCTATGCTTACTGCATACGATTATTCTTTCGCTAAATTATTTGATGAAAGCGGCATTGATGTAATTCTTGTTGGTGATAGCGCAGCCAATGTGATGGCAGGACATGAAACAACATTGCCGATCACTTTGGATCAGATGATCTATCACGGACAAAGTGTGGTGCGTGCAGTTAAACGTGCATTGGTTGTGGTTGATCTGCCATTTGGCTCGTATCAATCCAATTCATCATTGGCATTGGCTTCTGCGATCCGCATCATGAAAGAAACAGGAGCACATGCCGTAAAATTAGAAGGTGGCGAAGAAGTTTTGGAAAGCATCAATGCCATTGTAAAAGCCGGCATTCCTGTGATGGGACATTTAGGTTTAACGCCGCAAAGTATTTACCAGTTTGGTTCGTACACGGTTCGTGCAAAAGATGAAGACGAAGCAAATGCATTGAAAAAAAATATTCAATTGTTACAGGATGCAGGATGTTTTGCAGTGGTGCTGGAAAAAATTCCAGCTGCATTGGCAAAAGAAGTAACAGAAAGTATCAGTATTCCAACTATTGGTATCGGTGCAGGAAAATATTGCGATGGACAAGTTTTGGTGATGCATGACATGCTTGGAATCAATACCGAATTCAAACCAAGATTTTTACGTCAATATTTACAACTGCACGAACAAATAACTAATGCAGTACAACAATATATTTCGGATGTAAAAGAAAATCAATTCCCGTCAGACAAAGAATCGTATTAAATTAAGTACCCCGCATGAAAAATTTACTTTTATTAGTTTTAATTGTTTATTCTGTTCAAATCAACGCACAACAAAAAACCGACAGTGTGTTAGCGCATGTAACCGTTACCGGTTTATCGTACGAAGCAAAATCGGTAATGCCCATCAGTTATTCTTCTGTCAATAAATCAAGAATTCAATCACTTGATTATACCGCAGAACCATCTTCCATTTTACAAACATTACCCGGCATCAGCTATTCAACCGATAACGGAACATTGTTTGGTTATTCTTATTTCAGATTAAGAGGATTGGATCAAAGCCGCATCAATATTTCATTGAATGGATTACCATTGAATGAGCCCGAAGATGCGGGGGTTTATTTTTCCAATCTTCCGGGAATTCTTTCAAACAGTTCTTCGCTGCAATTGCAAAGAGGATTGGGTTTAAGTAAAAATGGCTCGCCTGCATTTGCGGGCAGTCTTGATTTCGAAACATTTGCACAGCAAACAAATTATACAACCATTGGTATTGGTGCAGGTTCTTTTAATTCAGCGAATATTTATGCCGAACATGCCAATGAAAAAGGAAATGATCAGTTTTATTATAAATTATTAGGAATAAAAACTGATGGTTATAAATATCACAGCGATAATACATCAGGTACTGCCATGTTTCAATGGCAACACAAAATGAAATCTTATCAATTGCAATATATTTTGCTTGGCGGCACAAATAAAAATGGATTGGGATGGTTGGGTGTGAGTGATAGTGCTATCAAAGCAGATCCAAGAAGCAACGGCAATTCGGCATTGGAGAAAGGAAACTTTTCCCAAATAATTCAGCAATTGCATCTTACCAAAACCATCAATCCAAACTCATCCATTCATGCAGGAATATTTTATAATTATACCGATGGTGAATATGGATTTGATCTGTATAATTTTTTAGGTTTTGGTTCTAACGGTCAATACATCAATTACAAAACAAAATCTTCTTACGGCGGTGCATTGATCGATTATAATTATCGCAGCACGCATTTTAGTTTTACAACAGGAATGTATGGTTCATTCTACAGAAAATATCACGATGGTATTAACGAACCAACAGGAAACACAGCCTATAATAATTACGGAAATAAAAATGAGTTCAGTCCCTTTGCAAAACTTATTTATCATGTAAAACAATTTTATTTCTTTACCGATCTGCAATACCGCACAGCTGCATTCAGTTATCATGGCGATGCAAGTTTGCCAACATTCAAATGGAATTTTGTTAATCCACTGGCAGGCATCGGTTATCAGCTCGATAAACATTGGTATTTCTACATCAGCAGCGGTAATATTCAAAGAGAACCCGGACGCAATGATATTTTTGAAGGCAATGATAATCTGCAAAAAGATGCCAACGGAAATGCAGTGTATGCAAACCTTGCAGCCGAAAATAATTTCAGCACCGATGCAGGACTTCGTTATCAAAACGATAAATTAAGTTTTTCGTTAAGCGCATATCGTATGCAGATCGAACATGCCATTGATTTGAACGGACAGATAGGCCCAACAGGTGTTCCGTTGCACAGCAATGTTGCCGAAGCTTTGAGAAAAGGAATTGAAACAGAAATACATTATCAATTTGCAAAACAATTTTTATTGTCTGAAAGTTTTGCGTGGGCATCCCATCATATAATTCAGGATGGTATCAATTCCTCACCGGTATTAACGCCAACGGTTATTTCTTTTACTGAATTGCAATATCAAAAAAATAATTTTACAATCATTGCTCAGGCAAAATATCAGGCAAAGAGTTATATCGATTTTGCAAATAATTATTCAATGCCTGCTTATACCCTGTTCAATTTGTTAGTGAAATATGATTACCGTAAATTTTTCTTCACAGCAAAATGGATGAACATCAGCAATCAAACCATTTATGCCAACGGGCAATTAAATGTTTGGGGCAAACCAATTTATCAGGTAAATGCGGCAAGTAATTTATTTGCCGGCATTGGTATAAAATTTTAAACACGTTTAAACAGAATAAATTTTATGATGATAGAAATGCTGAAAAGCAAAATACATCGTGCAGTAATTACAGAAGCTAATTTAGATTATGTTGGCAGCCTGACCATTGACGAAGATCTAATGGATGCCGCCAATATTGTTGAATACGAAAAAATAGCTGTGGTTAATGTAAACAATGGTGAACGTCTCGAAACCTATGCTATCAAAGGAAAGCGTGGAAGCGGTGTTTGTTGTTTGAATGGTGCCGCTGCCCGCAAGGGAATGCGTGGCGATGTGGTGATCATTATTTCTTACGCATCAATTGACGTTGCCGAAGCAAAGCAACATCAGCCCGTTGTTGTTTTCCCGAAAGAAGGAAATAAATTATAATATTTTTTTGTTACGAGCTTTTGTACATAAATGATGCTGCAATTGCGTCGCACTCTTGTACGCTTGGTTCTTTATTCAACTTTTTTCACTGCGCTTCTCAATTTCTCTGCGTGAAAAAAACTCCCCTTCAGGGGGTTGGGGGTTACACCGTCTTCCCTTTCAAAGCCCCGCTCACAGCGGCATCCATGGCACGCTCAGCAAACGGACGGGTAATTTCATTCAACTCTTCTATCTTGGTATGAATTAAATTTTTATCATCCATCGTTAATGCCATTTGCAAATTTTGCATGGCTTGTGCAGTAGCAACCATTTCATCTTTCGAAACTATGTTCGGATTTTTTGTAAGAAATTTTTCGGTGGTCTCTAATATTTGCTCACCTTCGGTCTTTGCTTCAACAATGGCACGAATGGCAATATCATCTTTTGCATGTGTGATACTTTCTAAAAGCATTTTTTCTACATCTTCATCGGTCAATCCGTATTGCGGTTTTACTTCAATGCTTTGTTCAACGCTGCTGCGCAACTCTTTTGCTTTCACTACCAAAATCCCATCGGCATTA
>JAGWPQ010000212.1 GCA_028877045.1 Bacteroidota bacterium
ATTGGCACCGAGGAATCCGAAAATTTCTCCTTTCTTAACATCAAAACTAATTTTGTCGACGGCTGTAAAATTTCCAAACCGTTTTGTTAGTTCTTTTGCTGTAATAACTTTTTCGTTTTGCATAATTTATTCTTTCATCAATGCCATGAAACAGTCTTCAATATTTGGTTCAATTAAATGAACTTCAAAATCAGTATAATTTCCATCACGTGCTATTGATTCTAATTTCTCTTTTGCATTTTCATCAGTTTTAAAAACCACATGATGATGTTGTCCGAACGGATAACAACTTTCAACATCCCGATTTTCTTTTATTGAATTCATCAACCGAAACATTTCATTTGCCTTCACCGACCACAATGGCTTTTTGAAATCGTTAGTGATACCTTTTGGTGTATTGATTGATAAAATTTCTCCTTTTTGGATCAGTGCAACCCTGTCGCATAAACTTGCTTCATCCATGTATGGCGTTGAAACAAGAATAGTGATGCCCTGTAATTTCAGCCGGTGCAGCATTTCCCAAAACTCTTTTCTCGACACTGCATCAACACCTGTTGTCGGCTCGTCTAAAAATAAAACTGATGGCTTGTGTATCAACGCACAACTCAATGCCAGCTTTTGTTTCATGCCACCCGATAATTGACCGGCCTTACGTGTTTTAAAGGGTTCTATCTGCTGATAAATATCTTTTATCAGTGAATAATTTTCTTCGATCGTTGTATTAAATATGGTTGCAAAAAATTCTAAATTTTCCTGTACAGAGAGATCCTGATACAATGAAAATTTCCCCGGCATATAACCCACATGATTGCGAATTTCTTTATAATCTTTTACCAAATCAAAACCATCAACAGAAGCATTACCATTATCGGCAAGTAATAATGTTGTAAGGATGCGGAACAAAGAAGTTTTGCCGGCACCATCAGGACCAATGATGCCAAATATTTCACCTTTCTCTACGGAAAATGAAATTCCTTTCAGCGCTTCCACAACTGTTTTTTTTGCCCGATAAGTTTTTATAATATTTTCTACTACGATTGCCTGCATAATTTTTTAATTGAACTTTACCTCACCATACATTCCAATCTTTAACAGACCATCATTCTTCACATGAATCTTAATCGCATAAACAAGATTGGCTCTTTCATCTTTTGTCTGAATTGTTTTAGGAGTGAATTCGGCTTTGTCAGAGATCCAGGTTATCGTGCCGGTATATTCTTTGTACTTGTTGGCATTGCTGTCAACTAAAACTTTTACCTGTTGATTTAATTTTATTTGCGATAACTGTGTTCCCGTGATATATGCTCTTAAAGTAATGACAGACAGATCGGCAATTTTATACAATGCTTTCCCTGCTGATGTTACTTCCCCGGCCATTGCATATTTGGTAAGTACTGTGCCGTTAATTGGATTGGTAATATAGGTTCGTCTTATTTGGTCTTCAATTTGTGCGACAGATTTTCGCAGTGGGTTATCTTCACTCATTATTGAACTGTTCTGTGTACCTGTTGTTGATTCCTGCACTTTTATTTGTTGTTCATTCACTGCAATTTGTTTCTGCAATACATCAATCTGCGTGTTCAGGTCATCCAACTGTTTTGTTGTTGCAGCATCGGCTTTTATTAATTTTTCAGTTCTTGCTTTTTCATACAGGGCATTATTCAATTGTGTTTTCTGAACAAGGATCTGATCCTGCAATAATTTTATTTGCGGTTTTACATCCATTGTTTTTTGATACAAAGAGGCAATTTTAGCTTCTGCCTGTGCCTTTTGTAATTGCAACGGAACAGAATCGATGATGCCAACCACACTGTCTTTCGAAAGATTGGAACCTTCTTCGATGTTAAGAGAAATTATTTTTCCCGGTACTTCCGACGATACAATTACTTCATCAGTTTCGAATGTCCCCGATGCATCTGATAGTTGATCTTTGAAATTACATCCTGCGATCATTGCAGATAAAAAAGTTGTGTATATTAATATCCGAATTTTCATGTGTATTATTTTAAAGCTTTATGAATTATTATTTTTTGATGTTTCCTGTTGTGTTCTGATAATTGTATTGTGCCTGCAACAATTGAATATTATGGAGAATGAAATTCTGACGCGATTGATCTTCTGCAATTACCTGTGTGATATAATCATGCGCACTTAACACACCGTTTTCTAATTGAGCTGCAGCAGCATTCTTCACCGATTCACGCAAAGCAATGATGCTTTCATCCTTCTTTAAAAGTTCAAGATATTTTGCAAGTTCTGCGTTCTGTTGTTTTTGAATGATGTTTGTGTTGAACAGAAATGTTTCTTTTTGTACATCAATAGTTTTTTTGTTGATATCGATCAATTGTTTTTGATTTTTGAGTGTATATAAACTGCCGAGGTTCCAGTTCAATCTTAATCCCCCAATGCTGTACAATGAAAAATCATTGCTCAACATATTCAATCCGGGTCTTCCATATCCGCCCTGAACAAATAAATTGAATTTCGGACGAAGCTGTGTTTTCAAAAACTCATCCTGCAGGTCATATGTCTTTTTCTGGTAGTCGTAAAATAATAATTCCGGTCGATTGATATTGTCCGAAAGTATTGTTGTAGCTGGCTTTTCGAGGATTGTATTTTCATCGAGCTTACTGTTGACAAACAAACTGAGCATATCTAAATATGCTTTTTTTGCTGCCTTTAATTCTACTCTTGCCTGTTCTGTTTGTAATAATTGTGCATTCAATTCATCAACACTGCTTCTATATGCGGTTCCGTTGGCAAGTAATGCTTTTGCTTTGTCGATCCCGTTTTGAATATTTTTATTTAATAATTCATTTTGCTTTAATTGTTCATTTATCAATAAAGCACCAAAGAATAATTGGTTCACACGATCGTATAAAGCGTACAATGCAACTTCCAAATTTTGTTGTTGAACGAGTTCATTGGTCTCAGCTACCTGCTTTTGATTTTTAATCACACCGCCATCATAAATTACCTGATTCAATTCGGCATAAATTTTATATTGGTCTTTGCTTAATTCCGACATACTAAAACCGGGAAGCGGAATGCTGAAAGGGAGATTTGTTACGGCAGATTGATAAGTAGCCTGACCATTAACAGAGAAAACAGGTAGGTAACCTTTTGACGCATTATCAACCGAATATTCTTTTGTTTTGCTGATCAGATCCCTTTGTTTTATCAACGGATAATTTTGTTTAGCCAGTTTGTATGCTTCATCGATTGTAAGATGAGCTTGCTGCGCATTTATTTTTGCAGCAGGAAATAGTATACAAATGATGAAAATCGGCAGTGTAATATATCTTAACCAGACAGTTAATTTTTGCATAAATAGTTTATTTTTTAATAGATGCAATAATAAAATCGGCGATCAATGTTTTTCGTTGTTCCATCATATTCCGGAATTGTAATTCATCAATATTCATCATCAATTGAATCATGGGTTTCCCAACGAAAGGGAAAACGCACATAGACAGCATATTGATGATCAGATGTGCCGGACTGATCGGTTTGATCAATCCTTTTTTAATTTCTTTCTCTATTTTTTCAGCCAGTTTATGAACAGGGGGGCGGTTATTGCCAAATAATTTTTGACTGAATGCATGCGGTTGCTTGTTGATCTCATTCAATACAAATAGAGGCAGATAAGGGTTTTCGAGTACTATCTCTACATATTCACTTGTAAATTGGCGAATGATATCAAACAAGGGGATATCTGAACTGAATATGGCAGTTACTCTCGGAAATAATTTGGAAGTGGCTTCCTTAAATATTACTTCAAACAATTTTTCCTTGCTTCTGAAATAATAATGGAGCAATGCTTTGTTGATTCCGGCTTTGTCGGCAATATCCTGCATTCTGGCACCCGCTAACCCATTCTCTACAAAAACCTTTTTTGCAGCGGCCAAAATCTTTTCTTCTGTAGTCTGATCTTTCTTCTTAACCATATAATTTAACCAAATGGTTAACAAAAGTAAAAATTATTTTCATTTCTCCAAATATTTTTTATATAAGCAAAACAAAGGGCAATAACTTTTTTGTTACTGCCCTGAGGTCTATAAGGGGGATTTGTTAGTTGTGGTTAATCACTTTCTTCCAGATGCAAATGCTGGTGATGCGCACCTGCAGCAATATGCAAAGCAAAACATGCAATAGCTGCATCTTTGAAAAAGTTGATAAAAGCAAGGGTCTTCATTTCACTGTCACCTGCATGCAGTGCATTAGGTAAATGAACGGCAAAAACAAAAAACGTAAGCAAAGCTGCAAGAAGATAGCCCGCAGTTTTTACAAAACTATTGGTGATAAAAGAAATGCCTGCTGCAATAAATGAAGCTCCAACTAAATAAGTCCACACAATTCCTCCGGGAAGAAATGTTGGAATATAAATTACCAGTTCATGAGGTTTTATAAAATGAAATATTCCAAAAATTACCAGAATGACCGCCAGAGAATAAATGGCGATCCGCGATACAATGTGATAATGTTTCATAAGCATCGTTATTTTGTTATGTAAGTTTACAAAATAGATGGCATAAAACAATGCGAATTGTCATATAATATTTCACAAAATTTACAGATATAATTTAATGATGCAACATCTAGTCGGATCAAAAAATCATCCAGTAATATGCCGCAATATCGCTCTTGCGGTAAAACGGATCTTCTCGCTTAAAGGAAACCTGCTCAAATTGGTCTTCACAACACCTTTGGTCATGAATGTTTTTTTTGTGTAATCGATCTTTACATCAATAATA
>JAGWPQ010000213.1 GCA_028877045.1 Bacteroidota bacterium
ATAAACAACATCGGGCAAAGGCTGTGCTGATGCGGTTTTTATAACGATGAGCAAAAAGAAAAGCAATCTTTTCATAGCACAAGTATAGGAATAAATGGAATACAGATGACGGATGACAGTTGACGGTCAACAATTGCTTTTGTTCTATTGCCTGCATGCTTGTAGATTTGACAATCTTAAAAAAATATTCGCATTTTGAATTTTGCTTTCGATATAGCCAAACGCATCGCATTTAACAAACAAAAATCTTTTTCGAGATTTATTATTCGTTTGTCAACTGCCGCCACTGCCGTAAGTGTGATGGCTATGATCGTTACTTTATCTTTTGTGAATGGATTTCAAAAAACAATTTCACAAAAAGTATTCAGCTTCTGGGGGCATATTCGTGTGCAGCATTTCGAAGAAGGCAAAGCACTGGTTGCCGAAGAATCGCCCATTGCAAAAAACGATACGGTTGAATTCATCATCAAACATCAACGCGGTGTGCAACGCCTCGATGTGTTTGCAACCAAAAGCGCCGTACTCGAAAAACAAAAAGAGATAGAAGGTGTTTTATTTAAAGGCGTTGATGCAGCCTACGACAGCACGCAATTGCATCAATTCATCAAACAGGGCCGATGGTTGAATTTCAGTGATAGTTTATACAGCAAAGAAATTTTAGTCTCCGCTCCCATCGCCAACGAATTGCGTTTAAAAGTAAACGACACGCTTAATATTTATTTTATTTCTTCGAATGGCAATAACAGTCGCCGCAAATTATTGGTTGCCGGAATTTATAAAACCGGAATTGAAGACTATGATAATTTATTTGCCATTGGCGATATCCGTTTAATCAGGCGCATCAACAACTGGCAGGCAAATGAGATCGGTGGTTATGAAGTTTTTTTGAACGATTACAAAAAAATGGACAGCATCAACAATCAACTTACCAATCAATTGCCAACTGTTTGGACAGGAAAAACAATTCAGCAGGTATATCCCAATATTTTTGATTGGCTCAACATTCAGGATGTAAATAGAAATGTAATTTTTGCAGTGATGGCTATAGTTGCCGTTATTAATTTAATTACCTGTTTATTGATCCTGGTTTTAGAACGCACCAGAATGATCGGCGTGTTTAAAGCTGTTGGTGCAACAAATACCACTATACAAAAAATATTTTTATACCACGCATCACTCATTGCTGTAACCGGTATTGCCATTGGCTTTTCGGCCGGTGTAGGTTTGTGTTTATTGCAACAATATTTTGGTTTCATAAAATTGGACGAAACAAATTATTATGTTTCCGTTGCGCCCATACAAATCATTTGGTGGCAAATAATTTTGGTTTGTTTCATCACTGCAATAGTTTGTTTTATATCGCTCATCATCCCAACATTACTGGTACGAAATATAAAACCGGTAAAAGCAATTGAGTTCAGATAATTTTTTTGTTACTGTCTTTTGCACTTGTGGCATCTTCGTTGCGTCACACTCTTCAACGTTCTGCACTTTGCTGAACTTTTTTCTGAACCACCAAGGCAAAGAAACACGAAGTGATAAATTAATTTTAATTGCCTATATATTTGTAATAATAGCAAGCCTGTATAACATTTAAAAATTAAAAGAGATAAAATGCTAATTATAAAATCAGTTGCAATTTTTATACTTGCCGGTCTTTGCGAAATCGGCGGCGGTTATCTTGTATGGCTTTGGATCAAAGAAGAAAAGCCTTTATGGATAGGACTTTTAGGAGGTTTTATACTTGCACTTTACGGGGCAGTTGCAACTTTACAAACCTCGAACTTTGCAAAAGTATATGCAACTTATGGCGGATTTTTTATTGTGCTGTCGCTTTTATGGGCTTACAAATTCGATAAATATTCACCAAACAAATACGATATTATTGGAGCATTGATTGCATTATTTGGAGTTTGTATTATTTATTATTCGCCAAGACATTGAAGTAAATTAAGAAACGCTTTTCATCATGATGATTTTAATTTTAAAATCAACTCAATCCATTTAATCCTTCCAAATCAACATTCACACTAAATGCGATAAAATAATTCCCATCGCCACCGCAGCATTCAAAGATTCGGCACCGCCTTTTTTAGGGATCGTAATAGGGTTGGTTATAAATGGCAAGATTTCATTTCTGATCCCTTTCCCTTCATTGCCAATTACCAATAAACCTTCTTTTGGTTTTTGTAATTCATACATATTCTCACCTTTCATCATCGCACCAAATACAGGCACATCAACGGTTTTAAGAAACTCATTCAAATTGCTGTAATAAACTTTGGTGCGTACAAAACTTCCCATCGTGCTTTGAATAACTTTCGGATTATACAATTCAACCGTATCCTCGCTGCAAATGATTTGTTCAATTCCAAACCAATCGGCAATGCGGATGA
>JAGWPQ010000214.1 GCA_028877045.1 Bacteroidota bacterium
ATTGGTGCCGGTATCAGTGATATCAATGGCATGATATAATTCTTCGTTGGTAATGGTGCCGCTTGTTTTATTGGCTAATTTTTTTTCAATGACATCGCTGTATTTTACCAACCATTTACTGAGACCTTTAAAAAGATAATTTATCGTTTCAACGATCGGTCCCATTTCTTTTGCAAACCTCACATTGTTTTGTGTTGCCATCACTTTGGGCATCACTTCACCAAACAATATCAAAATAAAAGTTACGCTTGCAACTTTAATGGCAAACTGCAACCATTCGAAACTTGCATTAAAAACAAAAACATCATCGATCACAATATTTGAAATGATGATGATGGCGATATTAACAAAACTGTTCGCAATTAATAAGGATGCCAGCAATGTTTTGGGATCTTCGAGCAGATCAACAATTCGTTTATACGAATCGTGCTGCTTGGTTTTAAGCAGGTTCACATCTTTATATGTTAGCGAAAAGAATGCTACTTCAGAGCCGCTTACAATAAATGAAA
The DNA here is from genome assembly GCA_028877045.1 of Bacteroidota bacterium. Taxonomy (GTDB): domain Bacteria; phylum Bacteroidota; class Bacteroidia; order Chitinophagales; family Chitinophagaceae; genus CAIQDX01. The sequence goes on from JAGWPQ010000214.1 coordinate 510, forward strand.
TGATCAATAAACAAATTAACAGCACTATCAACACAGTATTGGCCTGCGTGTTAATTGCCAGGAGATGCAGATGATAAAGTAAACCCGCGTAATAATCCAAAACAAAAATTTTTTATGAACAATATCGCTATCAAAAAAAGCCGATTCTTTTATCGGCCTTAAATATACTTCGCAAAAATATCTTTTTTATTCAACTTTCTCAGAAAGGAAGGTTTTCGCCCGGATCAACAATGGGCGGCACATCATCGCCAAAGCCTTCAATGGCATCCGGTGCGCTATGATTGCCATGGCCATCGCCACGTTTTTCAAGCATTATTAAATTATCGCCAACAACTTCGGTCGCAAATTTTTTATTGCCTTCTTTATCTTCCCAACTGCGTGTACGCAATCTGCCTTCCACATAGATCAAACTTCCTTTGTGTAAATATTTCTGTGCCAGTTCGGCCAGTCCGCGCCACAAAACAACCGTATGCCATTCGGTTTGTGAAATTAATTTCCCGGTTCGGTCCTTATAAGTTTCGGTTGTTGCCAATGGAAATTTTGCCACGCCGATATTTCCTTCCAAAAAATCAATATGCGGGTCTTTACCCAAATTGCCAATAAGCATAACTCTGTTAACGCCTCTCATACTTGAAGATTTTATTTCATCTGTCAAAATAGATAATCTTAAAGTTAGCTTTTTTTATAAAAAAAACGAATTAATAAAAAAATTTTGGGACAATCTTCGGGATTACTATGAGGCTGTTGTTGTGTCACTCACTTGTACGTTCAGTTCTTTGAGGAGCTCTTTTATTTTTTCACCAATGAAATCTCTCACCTCATTAAACGCTTTTGGTTCCATATGTTTGGGGTCAGGAATTTGCCAGTCGATAAATCTTTTTGCAGGCATCCACGGACAAGCATCGCCGCAACCCATTGTTACCACTGCATCAAAGGGTGCAAAGGATTTTACTTCGTCTAAAGATTTACTGTCGTGTTTACTCAGATCGTATCCCAATTCTTTCATCGCTGCAATGGCTTTTGGATTTACAATGCCGCTTGGTTTGCTTCCTGCACTGAAAGCTTCAACAGCATTGCCGCCATATATTTTTGCAAATGCCTGGCTCATTTGCGAACGGTTAGAATTTTCGATACAAACAAAAAGTAATTTTTTCTTTTCCATGGATGGGATGTTTATTAGTTTACTGGTTATTGGTTTGATTGCTGAATGACGAACAGAACGTACAAGAGTGCGACGCAACGAAAGCTTCATTCATATTCTATTGCCGGCTACATTATTTTTTTCTATTGTTTTTTATAATATTTTTTTTGTAACCAGAATGCAACATTTACCAAAGTAATTAATGCAGGCACTTCAACCAGCGGACCAATAACACCTGCAAAAGCCTGTCCGCTATTGATTCCAAACACACCAATGGCAACGGCTATGGCCAATTCAAAATTATTTCCCGCAGCGGTAAACGCAATGGATGCATTGGTAGAATAATCGGCTCCTAATTTTTTGCCAATGAAAAAACTTACTAAGAACATGATGGCAAAATAAATGACCAAGGGCAATGCAATTCGTAACACATCGAAAGGAATATGAACAATTAATTCGCCTTTTAAACTAAACATGATGATGATGGTAAACAGCAATGCAATTAATGTGATGGGTGAAACGAAAGGAATAAATTTTGTTTCGTACCATTCTTCACTTTTCAACTTTAATAAAAAATAACGCGTTAAAAATCCGGCAGCGAATGGAATGCCCAGATAAATAGCAACACTTTTTGCGATCTGACTAATCGTGATATCAACTATCGATCCTGTAAAACCAAAAAGTGGCGGCAATACGGTTATAAAAAAATACGCATACACACTGTACAATAAAACCTGAAAAATACTGTTGAGTGCAACGAGGCCTGCAGCATATTCGCGGCTGCCTTCGGCCAGTTCGTTCCAAACAATTATCATGGCAATGCATCGCGCCAGTCCGATCAAGATCAATCCCACCATATATTCGGGATGATTATGCAAAAATGTGATGGCTAAAAAAAACATCAGTACCGGACCAATGATCCAGTTTAATAATAAAGAGGCGCCCAATACTTTTGTGTTTTTAAATACTTCTTTTAATTTATCGTATTTCACTTTTGTAAACGGCGGATACATCATTAATATCAATCCGATGGCCAATGGAATATTCGTCGTGCCCGATGAAAATGAATTAATGTAAGTTGATGACGAAGGAAAAAAATAACCTATGCCCACACCAACGATCATGGCAAGAAATATCCATAATGTTAAGTAACGATCTAAGAAACTTAATTTCTTTCTTTCATGTGCAGGAGCGCAGTTATTTGCCGACATATTTTTATTTTATTTTTTAAAAAAGTATTTTTTCACAACAGTGTTCACAGAGTTTATGGAGTTTTACAATTTCTTCTGTGCAACTCCGTAAATTACTCTTTCAACTCTGTGGTTAAGTATATTTAATTTGAGGCGACTACTTACCAACAATTGTACTTCTTCTTTCTAATAATAATGTATCGCGCCATACATCATTCATCTTGCCAATTCTTTCTCTTTTGCCAATTATCCTGAAACCGCATGCTTCATGAATTTTTATGCTCGGAATGTTTTCGGGAAAGATGCCTGCCTGCAATGTCCAGAAATTATTTTTTTCGCTTTCATCTATCAGGCTTTGCAATAATAATTTACCCACACCTTTCCCTCTTGCATTTGCCGAAACATACACACTCACTTCGCCCACACCCGCATAAACGCAACGGCCGCTAACCGCTGTAATGGCCGCCCAGCCCAATATTTCATCGTTTTCAATTGCTACTAAACGTGAATTGGTAACATGGCTTTCGTTCCATTCTTTCCACGAAGGTGCATTTGTTTGAAACGTAGCATTGCCGGTTGCAATACCTTCTTCATAAATTTTTTTTACGGCTTCCCAATGTTGCGGAAGCATGGTTATTATCTGCATAGGCTAATTTTTAATTACAGCAACCAGGTGCACAACAAGGTTCTTTTTCTGCAGGTTTTTCTGCATACACGGTTATAGAATAAATAGCGGTAGTAGTATTTTTATAAGCAGCTATTTGTTCTTCGTTCAGATAATTTTTTAAGATATCATCAGGAATAATGATCGCTTTTTCTTTTTGCAGTTGAATGTTTTTGAAACCGGTTGCAGCAATCGTTTCGAGATACACTTCTTTTTGAATGGCACCCGATACACAGCCCGCATACATTTCGGCAGCCTGTTTTAATTCGGCAGGTATTTGTCCCTGCAACACAATATCAGAGATACTGAAATGTCCGCCGGGTTTTAATACGCGATACACTTCTTTTAAAACATTGTATTTATTAGGTACCAGATTCAATACGCAATTACTAACAACAACATCGGCAACATTAGCAGTAACGGGTATTTGTTCAATATCGCCAAAACGAAATTCAACATTATTGTAACCCAGTTTCTCTACATTGGCTCTTGCTTTTTCGATCATCTTTTCGGTAAAGTCTATACCAATTACTTTTCCTTTTTCGCCCACCACAGCTCTTGCAACAAAGCAATCATTACCGGCGCCGCTGCCCAGATCAATTACGGTATCGCCTTGTTTTATTTTTGCATATTCGGTAGGTAAGCCGCAGCCCAAACCCAGGTCTGCATCGGCATTGTAGCCTTTGAGTGAAGTATATTCATCACTCATAATGGTATATACTTCGGTTGAGCAACATCCCGAACCGCAGCAGGAACTTTCGTTGGTGGTTTTACTTTGTTCGGCAATTTCGCTGTATTTCTGTTTTACCAATTCTTTTAATTCACTTTCGGTTTTCATTTTAATTTGATTTAATGATTATATAAAATTTATTTTACTCCCCGCAGGTACCGGGGTTTAACAACACATATCGTTTTGCAGTTTCAGTTTAGCAAAAAGAGCAGCAAATTCTGCATTGATCTTTTCAAACACTTTCCAGTTAATGCAATAGCAACTGCGCGGGCCATCAACTGTTCCGCTGATCAATCCGGCTTCTTTTAATTCTTTTAAATGTTGTGAAACGGTTGATTGCGCCAATGGCAACACTTCAACTATTTCGCCGCAAATACAGGCGTTGCGTTGTGCCAATACTTTTAATATGGCGATGCGTGCAGGGTGCGACATGGCTTTTGCAAATGCAGCCAGTTCCTGTTCTTTTTTACTGAATTCCTCTTTTTTATGTTCGGCCATTTTATTAATCGTATTTATACGATGAGGCAAAGTAAGGGATAAAATTTCATTTATCGTATTTTTACGATAAATATTTTTTGAGGATTATACTAATGAAGCCGGTTCGTGCGAAACACTCAACTGGGGCCGCGGCTTTTTATTTGGCTTTACGTTAAGAAGAGGCTACAAATCAATTTTGTTTTGAAAAATGATAATAAACCGGATCATCAGAATGATCGTGAAGAATTAAAGAGTCATTAACTTTACTATAAACATTGTAAACCCAAGGAACATTTTGTTTATCATTGAAATTTATGGTATAAGTCAGTTTATATGGGAAAGTACCTGTTTCATATATCCAGTTTATTGAAGTATCAGTAATTATAGTATCGTTATTAGATTTTACTATCCGGTTATCATTTGTAAACTGCCGCAAGTAATTTTTGTTATGAAAATCGCTAACACAAATTGAACAAATACCTCCTTTTTCATATTCTAATTTCCATTTTCCTTGTATAGAAGATTGAATAACACTTAAAGGTTTATCATACAATGTTATATTCAATTGGGAATTGTCCTTTTTACACTCCCAAAAACAAAATAGAATTGATATTAAACAAAAAATACTTAATAATTGAAGTGTCATTTTCATATACAGGATTTTATATAATGACCCTAAAATTTTAGAAACTATTGCAAAGATTATAAAATTTAAGAGTTTTTTGGTGTTCCCAAACGTCGTCCCATTGCATGTTTCCACCAACAGGACTTAGATAACACAATGACTATTTTTATTAATCATCCCTGCACATGTTCTATAAAACCAAATTCAATTTTTCCTGTTTCATAAAATGTAGCAGAAGAATATATATAGGTTTCTGCTAATTTACATAATCCTGCCCGCACTGAAATAAGGCTTACAGGTACCTGAGATATACCAGATAGGGTATAAACATATATTACTGCCACGGTAAACCCACATTTTGCCACAATGTTGTGGGTTGTTGTGGGATTGATGTGGGAGTAATGTGGGTTTGATACGAAGGAATCACGAATCAAATAGCCTTCAAAGTAGTGCTTTTCCCTCCCGGAATATTTTGACTCTTTCTATAACTTTCTTCGTGATTTCTTCGTACCCTCTTATTATCTTCCTGCTATTTTGTTCGGGAGCTTTCGAAGAAATCACGAAGAAGCCAGCAAAAAAGTAAGGGTGTGGTAATAGCAAGGTATTGAGGAAAACGTACAGATCGGTGCAGCAACTGTTGATACATATAGCAGCCCTCATTTAAAAATTAAATAGAAATTTTTTCTGTTTAGCTGCATATAACTGACCATTTTGTTTGCTCGCAGTAGCCCTTCTGTATGACAAGCTCTAACTTGAAATCTTAAAGATTTATTATTTCATTCTTTTTTCTGTCTATTTTTATCGCCAAATAAATTGCCATCGTGAACACAGTTTTGATTATTGATGACGAAGAAAAGCTTCGCAGCCTTCTGTCACGCATCATACGATTAGAAGGATTTAATGTGCTTGAAGCTGAAAACTTAAAGGCCGCAGCCAAACTATTAGATAAGGAGATCGTAGATGTTGTGTTATGCGATGTAAAACTTCCGGATGGTAATGGCGTAGATTTTGTGAAGGAAATAAAATTAAAATATCCCTCTGCAGAAATCATTTTACTCACCGCCTACGGAAATATTGCCGATGGTGTTCAGTCGATGAAAAACGGCGCCTTCGATTATATAACCAAAGGCGATGATAATGATAAGATCATTCCTTTATTGAACCGTGCCATCGAAAAAACCCAGTTGCAAAAACGCATTGAACAATTAGAAAAACAGGTTGGTAAACGGTATGGCTTCGATAGCATCCTGGGCGAATCGTCTGCAATAAAAGATGCAGTTGCCCTTGCACAAAAAGTTGCACCAACCGATGCCACCGTTTTATTGCTGGGCGAAACAGGAACCGGTAAAGAAGTATTTGCACAGGCCATTCATGCAGGCAGTAAAAGAAACGGCAAATCGTTTCTGGCACTGAATTGCAGCGCCTTTGGCAAAGAAATTCTGGAGAGCGAAATATTTGGTCACAAGGCCGGGGCATTCACCGGCGCCACCAAAGACAAGAAAGGATTGATCGAAGAAGCAAACAATGGCACTTTGTTTTTGGATGAGATAGGCGAAATGCATATCGACCTTCAATCGAAATTATTGCGGGTGCTGGAAACAAATGAGTTTATCAAAGTTGGCGATACAAAACCTACCAAAGTAAATGTGCGCATCATCGCGGCAACCAACAGGGATCTGCAGGATGATGTGAAAGAAGGAAAGTTCAGGGAAGATCTTTTTTACAGGCTGAACGTTTTTGCCATTTCATTACCTGCATTAAGAGAAAGAAAAAATGATATCGTTATCCTGGCCAATCATTTCATTCAGATCTTCGCAACGAAGATGAATAAAACCATTAGCGGGATGAGTGAAGATTTCAGGGAACATTTATCCGAGCATGAGTGGAAAGGAAATATCCGCGAACTGAAAAATGTGATTGAACGCGCCGTTATACTTACCGATAAAACAGAACTCGATTTCAGTTGTTTGCCTGTAGAATTACAAACGCCTGTTTTAAAGAACGGGATATTGTCGGCCTTTGATCTGAACAGCATTGAAAAATTACATATTCAACGCGTACTCATTCATACCAAAGGAAATAAGACCGAAGCTGCCAAATTACTCAATATCGGGCTCACCACTTTATACCGTAAGATCGAAGAGTACCATTTAATGTAAATCATCTCGTTATGAAAATATACCCTTCCGTTTTGGGAGGGTTTTTTATTTTCTGCAATCTTTTATATTGTAATTTTAATAAAAAAAAGCAATACCAATAAGCATTACAGAAGAAAACACGGGGCAGTTTTACTATTGGCACTTAGTTTGAAATGTATTACGAAACTAAAAGCTTTCGGCAATTACAAACTATGCCTAAAAAAATAAAAGCTCTTGTACAAAGCATCATTAAGTTTTTCATTATCATACTTGCATGGCTATTAATAGCCGCCATGGTTTATATAATGTATCTCAAATTCAAAATATTATTTCATTTAAACTAACAGATCATGTGGCTCACCATCCTTCTTCTTGCAGCAGCATTAATTGGCTTTGCAATATTTTTTAGATCCATTGATTTCTTCGATAAAATTTAAACACTATGCTATTATTATTCATCATTTCCATTCTTGTTTTCGGCTATTTATGTTATGTATTGATTAAACCTGAAAAATTTTAGATACGGTGTAAGACATAAGGTAAAAGGTAAAAGGCAAGAATTTAATCAACGCCTCAAACCTTAAACCCTCAACCTTAAACCTTAAACCTTTTAAATATGAACACAGAAATTTTAGGTATCGTTTTAATGTTTGTTGTTACTGTTTTATTGGCAATTCCTTTAGGACGATATATTGGCAAATTGTACAACGGTGATAAAACCAAACTTGATTTTATTTTTGACCCGATAGACCGTGTATTCTTCAAACTCAGTGGTATCAGGGCCGACAGGGAAATGAACTGGAAGCAACATCTCATTGCTTTATTGACCATCAACATGGTATGGTTCTTTTTTTCAATGCTGATTTTGATGAACATGGGCTGGCTACCGCTCAACCCGGATAACAACCCATCCATGAGTGCAGATACAGCATTTAATACTTCCATCAGTTTTATATCAAACACAAACCTGCAACACTATTCGGGCGAAAGCGGTGTTTCGTATTTAGGGCAATTGGTGCTGATGCTGTTTCAGTTCATCAGCGCCGGTGCGGGTATGGCTGTTTGTGCTGTTGTGTTTAATGCAATGAAAGAACGTACAACAGAAAAGTTGGGCAACTTCTATAATTATTTTGTAAGATCATGCACAAGAATTTTATTGCCATTGTCAATTGTTCTTGCAATGATCCTTTTATTTAATGGTACCCCTATGACCTTTAAAGGAAAAGATCAATTCATTTCTGTACAAGGCGATACAGTAAATGTTTCAAGAGGTCCGGCAGCAGCCATGATCGCCATCAAACAACTCGGCACAAACGGTGGTGGTTTCTTTGGTGCCAATTCTGCACATCCTTTAGAAAATCCAAATTACATTACCAATATTGCCGAAAATGTTTCTATCATTCTCATTCCTATTGCAATGGTATTTGCGCTGGGTTTTATTTTGAAAAGAAAAAAATTAGCATGGATAATTTTTGGGGTGATGACAATTGGGTTTTTATTGCTGCTTGCCCCGGCAGTTTATTACGAAATGCACGGCAGCAGCAATATTGCAGCCATGCATGTTGCGCAGCCATTGGGAAGTATGGAAGGAAAAGAAGTGCGTTTTGGTCCTGCTGCATCGGCTTACTGGGCCATTACCACAACAGTTACAAGTAACGGAAGTGTGAATGCCATGCACGATTCACTCACACCGCTTAGCGGTATGATGGCCATGCTTGGCATGATGGTGAATTCTTTTTATGGCGGCGTTGGTGTAGGCTTTTTAAATTTTTACATCTTCATTATCATTGCAGTTTTTATCAGCGGATTAATGGTAGGAAGGACCCCTGAATTTCTCGGCAAAAAAATAGAAGCCAAAGAAATGAAAATTGCAACCATCATTGCATTATTGCATCCGTTTTTAATTTTAAGTTTCACTGCATTATCATCTCATTTGTATGCACATAATCCAACAGCCTATGCAGCATGGTTAAACAATCCCGGCTATCATGGTTTTGGAGAAATGCTGTACGAGTTCACCTCTGCATCGGCCAATAACGGCAGTGGTTTCGAGGGATTGGGCGATGGTGTTCCGTTTTGGAATATCGCATGCGGCATTGTTATGTTACTGGGGCGTTTTCTTCCCATCATTGGCCCGGTTGCCATCGCAGGCATCCTTGCAAAAAAGAAATATGTACCCGAGAGTGCCGGCACGTTAAAGACCGATACAACCACATTCGGCATCATGGTATTTGCAGTGATAGCCATTATTGCAGCGTTGAGTTTCTTTCCTGCATTGGCATTGGGACCGATATCAGAATTTTTTAGTAAATAAATTTTTATGACACCAGCAGTTGTAACGCTATTAAACTTTTGTTGCGTCGCACACTTGTACTGAAGAATATAAATCATCAATCATGGCAAAGAAAAGATCATCAAATAAATTATTCGAGCCGGCATTAGTGAAAGAAGCATTCAAACAATCTTTCATTAAACTCAATCCCAAAATCATGTTCCGCAATCCGGTAATGTTTACCGTAGAAATAGGCACAGCAGTAATGCTGATAGTTTGTATCTGGATATTGCTGGGCGATAAAACACAGGGAAGTTTTATTTATAATTTAATTGTGTTTTTAGTTTTACTCATCACTTTATTATTTGCAAATTTTGCCGAAGCCATTGCCGAAGCAAGAGGTAAGGCACAAGCCGATAGTTTAAGAAAAACAAGAGAAGAAACGCCTGCAAAAAAATTAGTGAACAACAAAATAGAAATGGTAAACAGCTCTCTTTTAAAAAAAGGCGATTTGTTTTTTTGTGAAGCAGGCGATATGATACCAATGGATGGCGAAATCATCGAAGGGCTTGCAACCATTGATGAATCGGCCATTACAGGCGAATCGGCCCCTGTTATCCGCGAATCGGGCGGCGATAAATCTTCTGTAACAGGCGGTACAAAAGTTTTATCCGATAAAATAACTGCCCGTGTTACAACAGAACCGGGCGAGAGTTTTTTAGATAAGATGATCGCATTGGTAGAAGGTGCAAGCCGGCAAAAAACACCAAACGAAATTGCACTAACCATTTTACTTGCCGGTTTTACTTTGGTATTTATTATTGTTTGTGTAACATTAAAACCTTTCGGCGATTATGCAAACACACCAATAACTATTGCTGCATTTATTTCTTTGTTTGTTTGTTTGATCCCAACAACCATCGGTGGTTTATTAAGTGCCATTGGTATTGCAGGAATGGACAGGGCGTTGCGTGCCAACGTAATTACAAAAAGCGGCAAGGCTGTTGAAACAGCGGGCGACCTTGATACTTTATTATTAGATAAAACAGGCACCATCACCATCGGTAACAGAAAGGCAACTCATTTTTGGAATGCAAATAATATTGACGCAAATATTTTTATTGAAGCATGTGTACTGGCATCATTGGCCGATGAAACACCCGAAGGAAAATCGATCATTGAATTAGCCGCAGAAAAAAATATTAAAGCACCATCGCTTCAAAAAGATAAAGTAAGCTTCATTCAGTTTACCGCCGAAACAAGAAGCAGTGGCATTAATATGGATGATTTAAGAATCAGAAAAGGTGCTTTTGATTCAATAAAAAATTTAGTAACCAAAGCGGGAAATATTTTTCCTGATGAAACCACTGAACGCGTAAAACAAATTTCTTCTAATGGCGGAACACC
>JAGWPQ010000215.1 GCA_028877045.1 Bacteroidota bacterium
TGCCTGAACGACACCAATGCCATTGATTAAGGTGAGGGAGAGTTGGTAGAGAAGTTCGTTGTTAATGGGTGATGGGTGATGGTTCATAGCAAATAGTTCATAGTTTAAAGAACTAATATAAAACATTTATGGCAACCATGAACTATGAACTATCACCTATGAACTAATACCCCCCCCCCACCTGAAAAAGAATTGCCAACCTTTAATGGGTGGCAATTCTTTTGTTGTATTTATTCTTCTTTATAAAATTGTTTAATGCATAACAATATACGTAGCCCAAACGCTTCCGTCAAATACCCGAAGCGTATAAGACCCACTCGGGAAACTGCCCATATAAATAGTAGCATTTTGTGTATAAGCGCCATAGTACTGACTAAATAATGTTGAACCTGTATTAATCTGAACCAACTGTATCTGGGTAAAGAATGTATTGGTTAAATATGCCGAGTTAACATATACATTTAAATTAGTAGGTGCAGGGTTAGGCGAATAACCATAACGGGGATCGTTATTTACACATACATTATTTGAATATGCTAAAAATGTATTTTCTGTAACAGTTGTGCCACAAGGTTCGGTAAAGTTTACTGAAACAGTACCGGTTGGTGTTGTGGTAGGTAATATTACATCATAATTATTTCCATTACCACCATATAAAGTTTGCCAGCCCGGAGGTATTGTCCATACATAATTTGAAGCAGCAGCTCCGGTCACAGAGAACGATATTGATTTGCCTACACAATAAAAATTAGAGTTAGTTGTGTTGTTAACTAAATTATAATCGCTGCTGGTATAATTACCAATATGTATTGATTGTGTAATGGGTGTATTTACAGTTCCACACGAGGTAACATTAGCAGTAAGCGTAACTGTACCACTTATTCCAGCGTTAGTTAATGAAGTAGTAGGCCCCGTTGTACTACTAGGAGTAACAATACCTTGTGGGCTAACACTCCAAGTAACTGCTGCATTACAAGGCAAATTAGTGATAGAATAACTATCTGTATTACAAACGCTATAATTACCACTTGCACTTATTATAGACATATTTGGTTGTGTAATTGCAACAGAAGCAGATGCAGGATTATAAGTATTTACTGACGTACCATTAACTGTTACTGTAGCACTTACACTATTTAATGGACTACCGCAAGTGGGTGTTAGTTGTATGCTATTTGAAGTTCCTGCATCAATTGTAGAACGTGCAGCTGCTCCATTATATTGCCAACCGTTGTTTGTTCCTAAGTTAAATGTATAATCTGTAACTCCGGAAGTATTATTTACATTACTAACAGTAAATGTAACTGGTGTTGTGGAACCACATATTTCAGATGTAGGAGATGCAGTAATATTAAATTGCGCAGAATTAGTTTCATTAATAGTTATACTGCTTATTAAAGCTGCATTTGAACTCGTAGATCCACCAGAAGCTAACACAATTAAAAATGCAGGAGGTGTACCAGCTAAAGGAATCGTAAAATTAGGAACGGTATAAGTTTGAGAACTTGCTGAAACAGAAAAACCTCCAACTAATCCTTGTTGTAAACCTCCCCAACTATCTTGTCCAACGTCACCGCAATTTGTTGGTGCAGGTGCAGGATTTGTGTTGAAAAGTGAAAATTGAAGTTGTGGAAAATTTGTACCTCCACTGCCATCCGTACCCTTTGCAACAACTGATAAAGAATAAATGTATCCCGCTTTAAAAGGAAATGCAATAGCATAAGCAGTACCTAAATTTGAAGAAGTAGGTGAAAAAGCATACTTCGTTTGCAAAACGAGATTTGTTCCATCAAATGTTACGCCTCCGGCACAAGGTTGATGCGTATAGCCACCAATAACTCTAAATGAACTTACGTTGAAAATATTACATGGAAAATTTGGGTCTAACCCGCTTGATGTATAATTAATTGGATGTGTTATAGTTTGAGCAATGTTGGTTGTACTCCAAACTATGCCTATTAAAAGAAAAAGGGCTTTTATTAATTTTTTAAACATAGTATTTTGTTTATGATCTTTATTTTTCTAAATGAATTTGAAATCCAGCCCCCATTTGTAAGCCATTATTATTAACACCTAATGTTATATCATTAATATTGTAATACCCTATGCTAAATTCAATACCAACCGAAGAATTAAAATAAATTACAGAACCCATTGAAATTGAATAGATACTATTCTTACCATTTGAGATAGGATAATATCCGGTCATTTCATATGTTCCATAAGAATAGTTTCCTTCAGTAAAGAGGTTAAATGATTTTTCTGAATCTAGAAAATAGTAACGTACAAATGGACCCGCTGAAAATCTTTTTACGATTAGCCCAATACTTGAGCTTTGAACATAATTTGATAAATCTTGAGATGCAAAATCAAACTTCAGGCCTGCAGCAAATTTATTTCCGAAAAAATAACCAATGTTTGGGTTAAATTGAATGTTGGAAGAAGAATTGCTCTTTGTACTAAAACTCCCACTTCCACCTACCATCCAATTACCTTTTGTTATTTGACTATAGGCATTGCAAAAAATAAAACCGGCTGTAATAATTAATAGAATTGTTTTTTTCATATAACTGATTTGTATTGGGTTTAAAAACGAAAGATACAAAGGCGGGCTTGCATCGCCGGCTGCCTGCATATTTATTTTTAAATAAAACATTGTATTTTTTTGTAAAGCTACAAGCCCGCAATACACCAGACAAGTGGTGATACCACTACAATTTTGAGTTTTAAAGCCTACGGGATTTTTCTCTTTTATAAGTATTAAAATATTTTATATATTGCAAGCCCCCCAATTAAATATAGTATCGAATCTTAGATAAAAAATTGTTCATGATTACTATTGCCTTGGCGGAAGATCATCAACCTACCTTAAAACGATTTGCCGATCATTTTAAATATAAGGAAGGATTTAAAGTTGTTACTGAAGCTGTAAACGGCCACGACCTGATACTTAAAATAAACGCATTACAGCAATTACCCGATATTGTTTTAATTGATATTAATATGCCTGTAATAGATGGTGTTGCGGTAACTTATTATTTAAAAGTTCATTATCCTTCTGTAAAACTATTAGCACTTTCTAATTATAGCGATGAAGACAGTTTAAGAACCATATTATTAAGCGGGGCTGACGGGTTTGTAATGAAGGCATTGGCCGAAAATGTTTTAGCACAAGCTGTTACAACAGTAATGAATAATACAATGTTTATTGATACACGAATGGAAACAAATGAACAACAATTATATTTTATTTTAAACAAGCGGAAAAAAAGAATAGAAAACGATTTTGGTCTTACCCAACGCGAAAAAACTTTTATAATACTAAATGCAACATCACATTCATACGAACAAATTGCTGCAACAATGTTGGTTGAAAATAAGACCATACAAACCTATTTCGACCGGATCTCCAAAAAATTAAACGTGCACAGCCGACAGTCATTAACGGTATTCTCTATCCAAAATGGTTTGGCAGCAGTAGCAAATTATAATTAAAAAATAGTATTGCTACATTTTGTCCTTCTCCGCAGTTCTTAACTCTTGGCTAATGCAGTGTGGACGGATTTTGCGGGGAAGAAATAAAGGAGTTCATTGTTCAAGGGTGATGAGTCATGGTTCATGGTTCATGGCAGATAGTTCATAGTTTAAAGAACTAATATAAAACATTTATAGTAACTATGATCCATCACCTATAAACTATTACCCATGATCCATGAACCATCACCCATCAACTATAACCCCACAACCACAAATTCTGTTCTTCTGTTTTTAAATTTACCTTCTTCCGAATTGTTTGCTGCCACCGGTTTCGAAGAGCCATAACCTTTATAACTTAACCGGGCTGCATCAATGTTTTTACTTACCAAATAATCTGCAACAGCTTTTGCACGGTTGGCCGAAAGTATCAGATTGTCTTTTTCATTGCCGGTATTATCGGTATGTCCGTTGATCTGAATTTTTAAAGTTGGATTATCATTTAATACCTGCAATAATTTATCCAGCTCAATTAAACTAACAGGCAGGAGTTGATAAGAATTTGTCCGGAACTGAATATTGTTGAACGTAAATACTTTATTTAATTCAACCGGCTGCAATGCAATATCTTTTTGATACGTACTGTCCGATTGTTTTTTACTCAGCTCATACAATTCGGTATAAAATAAATATCCTTTGCGGTTAACTGTGAATGTGTAATCTTTTCCTGAAGGCAGCGGAACAAAATATTTTCCCAACTCATCTGTTTGAATATGCATCAATGCTTTGTTGTTGCTGTTATCAATCAGTTCAACAGCACAGGGCAATCCTTTATTTGTTTTTGCATCAAA
>JAGWPQ010000216.1 GCA_028877045.1 Bacteroidota bacterium
GCCATCGTGTGCATGTTCGATCAAATGCCAAACTTTATCTGCACGGTCTGGAAAATTTTTATACAACCAATCATGAAAAATTAATTTTATCGCACCATTCAAACGAATAAAAGTGTATGCCGAAAATGTGGCACCGTTTTCACTTGCCGCTTTCATGATGCGTTGCATTTCGTGTTCGTTCAATCCCGGGATCATCGGCCCCAGCATCACACCCATGCGCACACCTTCATCGCTTAATTCTTTAATTAACCGCAAACGTTGTTTTGCAGTGGTGGTGCGTGGTTCCATCACCAACCGCAAATCTTCCTCGAAAGAAGTAATGCTTACCAATATGCTGATGAGATTTTTCTTTGCCATTTCTTTCAACAGATCTTTATCACGCAACATGCCTGCGTTCTTGGTGATCATGCCAACGGGCTGATTGAATTCGTTGCACACTTCCAATAATTTTCGTGTGATGCGAAACTTTTTTTCTGCAGGCTGATAACAATCTGTATTGCCGCTTATTGCAATGGGCACACATTCCCATTTGGGATGCATCAAAAATTTTCGCAACAGTTCGGGTGCATTTTTCTTTACAATGATTTTTCTTTCAAAATCAAGTCCAGCGCTGTAACCCCAGTATTCATGGGCATTTCGGGCATAACAATAAATGCAGCCATGCTCGCATCCCTGATACGGATTCATGCTGTACCACATACCCACATCGGGACTTTCCACTTTATTCACCAAAGTTTTTGATTTGTCTTCGAGATATTGCGTGGCAATATTTGGTTCGGTCCAGTCGTCAATACTTTCGATATGTTCTTTTACTCTTTCATTTTTTAAAAACCGGTTCTTTGGATTGAACTGTGCACCCCGTCCTTTTTTATATGTGTTATGTTGCTCTTGTTTTTCTTCATTCATGAAATTGTTTGTTAGGTTTTTACGAATTATATAAACAAAGCCGTTTGCTTTACTGAGATCTTTTGATTGAGGAATTGAAAATGTTTTACTGTTTGATATTTTTTTTCTCCAACTTTTCTTTTTACCAATAATATTTCATTTGCCACGAACATGGCGGTGAAAGCGGTGTTGCTGTATTCGAGCCATGCTTTTTCGTATTGCCATGGTAATAATTTTGCAGCAATGCTGATGTAAGGTTCTGTTATAAAATGAGGTTTATGTTCATCATCCAGCTTCATTAATTTTTGAATGGATCTTATTTCTTTCACCAATGCAACAATATTTGTTTTGGTGGCAACATTAATGAAGATGCTGTGCGTAGGAAAGCTGCCAAAATCTTTCAATTCAATGGCAAATGGTTTAATAGCGGCAGTTATATTCTGCAAACGATGAATTATTTTTTCTTCCATCATTTCATATTGAGTAAACCGTACCAATGTTATATCAGGCTTTGCATAACGATACACGGGTAGTTCAAATGTTTCTGCAAATGATTTTTTTATGGCATTGATCTTATCGCATAGATCTTCATGCGGTTGCAGTATGACCCTGTACTCGAATGTTTCGTATACAGGAATGAATGATGATTTTATTTTCATCTTAATTAAATAAACGATTATCTGCGCCGAGATGAAATACACTCACCTGTTTGCAGTTATCAAACTGATGTTTTCTTTTCAGCAAGATCAATTGTTGTACTTCGAATGAAGCATGAAAAGATCTCGGTGCATATTCCATAATTGCTTTTTCATAAATAGTTGCAGGTAATTTTCGTGCAATGCTCAAATGCGGATGGGTAATGAGTTTCATGGTCGGACAATTATTACCACGCACATATTGATCCACCACTTTCAATGACGTTGCTAATTGCCTGAATGGTTGATGATCCTGCACACGCAGATAAACGGTATGCGGCGGAAAACCACTATAATTATTTAATGAAACCGAAAATTTATTTTGTGTACTGATGATGCGCTGCATCCAGCGGATGATGGTTTCTTCCATCGTTTCCTTTGCCAGAAAATTACTTACCGTGATATGCGGTTTGGTTTTGATGGCAATTTTTTCTTTAAACCGATCGAAGAATAATTTTTTTTCGTCCAGCACTTGCTGATATACTTTTTCATCGGGATGCACTACTAATAAGTATTCGTACAAATTGCTGAACAGCGGCAACCGCGTTGCAGGTTCGTGAACAAACATTTCCATAATAAAATTTTATAGGGATAAATATTTTAGCATAAATTTACTAAATAATTTAGTACAACAAAATTTAATTACAATGGATAACGAAACTTTTTACCGGGCTAAGTACGATGGTTCCAAAAAATTTCATCAACACGACATACAAACGGCCAATGCCACGGGATTTGGCGCTGCCGCCGATGATTATATGGAACGCGGTATTGATCTGAATGAACAGCTTATCAAAAACAAACCGGCTACTTTTTTCTTTCGCATGAACAGCGATGCCATGATCGGCGCAGGCATTCACATTGGCGACACATTGATCGTTGACCGCAGTATCAAACCAACAAACGGAAAAGTAATTGTCGCCATCATGGAAGGAGAATTATTGGTGCGGCGTTTGCAAAAAAATATTAATTCGGTGACTTTAATTTCTGAAAATAAAAAATTTCGAGACATACCATTATCTGTTTTCGATGACCGAACAAATGTGTGGGGTGTGGTGACTTATGTGATACATACCCCCTGACCTGTTAATAGGAACACAGATGACACGGATTGAAAAGATTATCGCAGATATATTCTGCAAAGCAGAATATAAAATCAGTTATCATCCGTTCACTCTGTGTTATCTGTGTTCCCATTTTTGTATATGAAAAATTTTTTGCCAAAACAAAATTCCCCCTTCAGGGGGTTAGGGGGTATGAAAGCAATTGTAGATTGTAACAGTTTTTATTGTTCGTGCGAAAGATTATTTCGCCCCGATCTGGCGAACAAGCCCGTTGTTGTTTTAAGCAATAACGATGGCTGCATTATTTCGCGAAGCGATGAAGCAAAAAAACTCGGTGTGCAAATGGCAGGGCCATATTTTAAAGCAAAACCACTCATCGAAAAATATGGCGTAACAACTTTTTCTTCCAATTATCATTTGTATGGCGACCTGAGTTGGCGTGTAATGGAAACATTGCGCACGTTGGTTGGCAAAGAAAATGTAGAAGTGTATTCTGTTGATGAATCATTTTTAGATCTGCATCATATTCCTTCCAACGAATTAATTACAGCATCAAAAGAAATGAAAAACATTGTTGAACAATGGACCGGCATTAAAGTTTCCATTGGTGTAGCACCAACAAAAGTATTGAGTAAAGTTGCCAACCGTTTATCGAAAAAAAATAAAATCGAAACCGATTGTGTGATGGTGTTGGATGATAAAGAAAAAATAAACGATGCATTGCGACGCACATCGGTTGAAGATATTTGGGGCGTAGGTTTTCAGTATGCGACAAAATTGCGTCAGCTGAGAATCAATACAGCATTCGATTTGAAACAAATGAGTACCGCATGGGCGCATCGCCATCTCGGCGGTGTGGTCGGTGTTCGTTTAATTAAAGAATTAAATGGCGAGCCCGCCATTGAGATGGAAGATGAACTCATCAATAAAAAAATGATCGCAACCACAAGAATGTTTGGCCAGCCTGTTACAAAAATCAAAGACATCAAAGAAGCCATTGCAACATACACATCTCGTGCTGCAGAAAAATTGCGCCGGCAAAACAGTGCAGCAAAAACGATCGGTGTTTTCATCGTTCCAAAACAAGAATCACATACCACACATTTTCGTCATGGCCCATCGGTTGGTACATATATTCATTTGCCCGTTGCCACTTCCATCACCAACGAATTAATTAAACCCGCAGTGCAATTGGTCGATCGGTTATTTGAGGAAGGAAATATTTATAAAAAAGCCGGCGTGATGTTAAGCAATATCGTTCCCGACACTTCCATTCAGGGAAATTTATTTTTACCCGAAATAAAAAATAATCAACGTTTGTTGATGAACATGATCGATAATGTAAACTTCAGCATGCGTGATGATGTGTTGAAATTTGCAGCAAGCGGCACCACAAGAGATTGGAAAATGCGGCAGGAACTCCGTTCAAAAAGATATACCACGCGATGGAACGAATTGTTCGAAATAAAATAAAGATATTTTTTTTGTTACCCGCAGAAGTATTTCAATGAAGCACCTGTTGCGTCGCACACTTCAACAGCAACAATACTTTCAGCAAATTATTTTTTTATCTCAACGGGAAACTTTTTAAATAATTTTTTCATTCCGCTTTCTGCCATCTTTTGCAATGACGATTTATTGCCGGGCACAATACCTTCAATCGTCCCCTTCCAGACAACACTGTTTTGCGAAGCATCAACAATGTCCAATGTTACGGCGCCTTCTTTAAAAAGTTCTGCAATGATCTTGTCGCTCTTTAAACTATAATTTTGCTGACCAATATATTTGGTAGCATCCGAACGAAAATTTGTTTGTTCCCTCACCACAATTCCAATATTGATCAACAGATCGGGATTGGTGCTTGTTTGTAAATACCCGCGTTTATTCATTTCACCAATAATTGCATTCTTCAAAATATTGGTGCGCTCAATAAAATTTTTGGTAGTGGTATCGCCCGATGCTTTCAATTCATAAAAATTAAAGGTCTTGTATTTATTAAAATCAATAGTATCAGCGGCTTTGGTGTAAACGATCTTCATCGGCGAGCAAGAAGCAAACAACAACAACAGGCAAACAAAATTTTTCATAATGAACTTTTATTGTTCTAAAAAAGTGTTGGCTGAATAAAAACAGGCTTTTGCAAAGTTAAGCCGCATATTGCATTTAATTTATCAATCAAATAAACAGTTAATTCGGGCGAATACGTTTCATCGTGCATGTGCATGAAAAAATATAGTTCTTTCAATCCATTATCCAGCCAAAATTTTATTCGGTTAATCCATTCATCAATTCTTGTATAATCTGTTGCATGCAAACTGTTGCCTACATAACGGATAAATGCTTTTGGAACGGTAAGATGCATATGCGCACAATCTCTACGGCCGCTGGTGTCGGTAATTACAGCACCAACATTTATTTGTTGTAAAGTTTCGAATAATTCGTGGCGGATATTTTCTTTGGCAAACCAATCGGGATGCCGAACTTCTAAAAAGAATTGCAGATCGGTTGGAAGCGATCTTAAAAAATCAAACAGTTCTTGTTTTCTTTTTGGCGAAAATGCATCACTCACCTGAACAAACATAGGGCCTAAATGTTTTTCGAATGCAACAATGCCTCGCAAAAATTCTGAAATAATAAAATCTTTTCCTTTCAAACTTCCCCGATGTGTTATGCCCTGATACATTTTCGGGCAAAACATAAAATCTTTAGCGCCAGCTTTAGCAGCCCACTTTTCAATACCCGCCGCACCATAAATATTATAATGCGTAGCATTCAATTCAATACTATTATAATGTTTTACATAATGATCTAAAAAATCTTTTTCTTTTGTTTTGAGAGGATAAATTTTGCCAAGCCATTCTGTTCTTCCCCATTTTGCACAACCAATATAAACTTTAGGATCACCTGTTTTTTTCCCTTTCAATATTTGTTGATTGAATAAAGGTTCCTGCGGTAAAGAAAAATTAATGGCAGATAATTCTGTTTCGGTGACACGACCAAATTCCATTGTATATATTTATGAATCAAATCTAATAACTTAGAATTGATTTGAATAATTGAAAGGAAACTTAAATTTTGATTTTTAACTATCAATTGTTAGCATTTCCTTAAATCTGGCATAGTTTTGATGATAATATATTTGACATTAAACTCTTCATCATCATACTCATCTATTAAACATACAATTTATGGTTATGAAAACTTTACAAATTATTTTATCATTCATTTTTACCACTTCACTGTTTGCAAATAAGGTTAATGCACAGGAAGACTGGCCAAAAGTTATTTCAGCAAGCGATGGCTCTGTAATTAAAATTTATCATCCGCAACCCGAATCTTTCAGCGGCGATATTTTAAGATTACGTTCGGCCATTTCTGTAACCGAACAGGGAAAATCGGATCCTGTGTTTGGAACATTCTGGTCGATCAATACTGTTGAAACCGATCGTGATAACCGCAATATCAGTATCATGTCGGTACAGGTTCCTAACTTAAAATTTGGATCAGATATGGATGACAACAGGATAACTTTTTTGCGATCTACTTTGGAAACTGAAATTCCCGATCTGCATATCGTTTTACCAATGGATGAATTAGAAAGTATGTTGCAGTCAAACATCGAAGAAAAAAAGTTATCGAAAAATTTAAACACAACGCCACCGAAAATCATAGTATCTAACAAACCATCAACGTTGGTCTTAATTAATGGTACTCCAAAATTAAAACGCAATAATGATTGGGGTGTGGATGTTGTGATAAATTCTCCATTCACAATTATTAAAAACAATAACGGAACATTTTATTTATATGGTGGCAAACACTGGTATAGTGCACCATCGGCAACAGGGCCTTATACTTATACAACTGATGTTCCGGCTAATTTGAATAAAGTTCAAACTGCAGTTGATAATGCAAATACTAACGATCCCGGCTTTAGCAATAACACTGAAACATCAAATAATAATGCCATTTCGGATATTATAATAAGTACAGTACCGGCAGAATTAATCCAAACAAATGGTGATGCCAAGTTGTCGCCGATAGAAGGAACAAATTTGTCGTATGTGACCAATACCGAGAACGATATTTTTATCGATCAATCATCTCAACAATATTATGTTTTGTTATCGGGCCGTTGGTATAAAGCGCCTAACTTAAACGGGCCATGGCAATACATTGCATCGAATAATTTACCTGCCGATTTTGCAAAAATTCCCGAAGGTTCACCAAAAGATAATGTGTTGGCAAGTGTTGCCGGAACACAGGCTGCAAAAGAAGCGATCATGGATGCAGAGATTCCGCAAACAGCAAAAGTAGATCGTAATAAAGCTGCTGCAAATGTTACTTATGACGGTAATCCAAAGTTTGAAAACATACAGGGTACTGATATGCAGTACGGTGTTAATACTCAAAGCTCCGTTATCAGATATAGAAATAAATATTATGCTGTAGACAACGGCGTATGGTTTGAATCATATAACCCAAATGGCCCATGGGTCGTTGCAACAGAAAGACCCGAAGAAGTTGATATTATTCCACCATCAAGCCCAGTGTATAATGTGAAATATGTTTATATCTATGATGTAACACCAAATTGGGTTTATACGGGTTATACTCCGGGATATTTAAACAATTATATTTTTGGACCAACAGTTGTTTACGGAACAGGATTTGATTATTCACCTTGGTATGGCGATTATTATTATCCGGGTCCATGTACATGGGGTTTCAGAATGCATTATAATCCATGGATGGGTTGGAGCATGGGCTATGGTTATAGTTTTGGCTGGTTTAATTATGGATTTGGAATGAATTTATGGTCAGGTTGGGGCGGTGGATGGTGGGGGCCATGCGCATATCATCCGCCATACAATTATTATGGAGGGAGTGACAGACGTTATGGATATTACGGCAACAGAGGAAGGTTTGCAATGGGAAACCCAATTCGTAATAATATTCGCATCAATAATTATTCAACAAATATTTATACCCGACGTACGGATGTAGTTACAAGAAATAATATCATTATTAACAACAGAAGTAATTCTGTTATTAATAATCGCAATATTATAAACCGACCTGGTAATGCAACAGCTGTGATGCCAAGAATGCAAAACGGATCTGCAACTACAGATCAAATTCGTAATCAGGGATCGATCATAACAACCGACAGACAGGGCAATGTTTTCCAAAGAAATCCTGATGGTGTAATTCAACAGCGTCAGGGTACATCATGGCGGCCTATAAATAACAATAATGGTTTGATACAAAATTTAAATCAGCAGCAACAACAACATGATCGCGGTCAGATGCGGTTTCAAAATTTTCAATCGCAACGATATACTCCTATGACACAACAAATGAGCAGACCAAACTTTGGAGGATATAGGCCGGGTGGCAACAATAACGGTGGAAATCGCGGAGGCAGAAGAAATTAATTTTTGATCATTCCAATAAAACAAATGCCCGTTAATTTTTTAACGGGCATTTGTTTTTAGGGTGAAGTAAAATTATTGTTTTATTTCATAAGTTCTGACTGCCTTGAATTTAAATATCCCTTCTTCCGAAACCATTTTATATTGAACCACCCGTTTACCGCCTGTTGGTTTATCTGCGGCATCATCGGGTTTAAATATCGGGAAGGTTCTGAATATGGTTCCTTCCATTAACGAAAATTGATCCTGGCCTTTGTAGCCATCTCTCAGTTTTGCATCATCGAGAATATCGGGAAAATAAATAGGGGCATACGATTTATTTTCAACCGATGCAATAGCATAAATATTTATATGCTCCATTGGGTTTTCGTCGCCACCGGTCGAAAAAATTATCAGATCGGGAAATCCATCGTTATTAAAATCATCAATTTGTACGGTCTTTATTCTGCCTTTAATATAAAATTCCATTTCCCTTGCATCACTTTCGAAACCAATTGGTTTAAGTGAAGCAAGGTTTTTATCGGCGCTTTTATTATTGCAGATGATTTTATATCCTGCTTTACCAACTTTCACAGTGGTATCTATTTTTCTGAACTGGCTTTGTACATTATTAAAGCTGATTATTGCAATCAGCAGCACAAGTATTTTATAATTCATTTTTAGAAAGTATGATGAAGGTTTGAAATTACAGATTTATCTCTTCTGCAAATGAATGTATTTTTTTTGACAATGATTTCAATTGCTAAATAGTATTCTTAAAGTAGAAGAGTGCGACCAAAGTTTAGTATTGTTTGTCGTCTGCTAACAAATAAAATATATCTTTAAAAACAAGAAACATTTTTTCATGGCCGCATTCAAACGCACACTTTCTTTAGCTACAACCATTGCCATTGTGGTTGGTGGCGTAATTGGATCGGGCATTTTTATGAAGCCTGCATTGATGGCTTCGCAACTGGGATCGCCATTATTACTATTGAGTGTTTGGGTAGTTGCCGGATTCGTTACTTTATTTGGTGCATTAAGCAACGCAGAAGTGGCGGCTATGTTTCCCGAAACAGGCGGACAGTATGTTTTCTTTAAAAAAATGTACGGCGACGGATTTGCATTTTTATACGGATGGGCCGCATTCGCCGTTTTTAATACCGGCGGTAACGCATCCATTGCTTATGTATGCTCGCAATACACCAATTATTTTATTACCTTACCAAGATTCTCTTTTGCCACAGAACACGCATGGTTACTGCATATTCCGGGCGTGGGCAATATTTTTCCGTTAGAAAATTTTGGAGTGAAATCACTTACCATTTTTATTATTCTGATATTAAGCGGCATTAATTATTACAGTGTTCAATACGGCGGAACTTTGCAACGCATACTTACTTTACTAAAAGCAGTTGCAATTATTTTACTCATCGGCGGTATTTTATTTTCAGGAAAAGGTTCATCGCACAACATCATCACATCAATGCCCAGCATGCCGCATGGTATGGCATTGATCAGCGCATACATGGCAGCCATTGCCGGTGCATTTTGGGCTTACGATGGCTGGAACAATATCACATTCGTGGCAGGCGAAGTAAAAAATCCGCAAAAAAATATTCCAACGAGTTTGTTTTTCGGATTATTTTTTTGCATCATCGTTTATGCATTAATTAATCTGGCGTATGTATATGTGTTGCCGATCGCACAATTAGCAACATCCTCTTTTGTCGCTTCGGATGCAGCAACAGTAACATGGGGAATGATCGGCGGCAGCATCATTGCATTGATGGTCATCCTCTCAACATTGGGAACAACAAATGCAAATGTGTTGGCAACAGCACGTGTAACTTATTCGATGGGCGAAGACAATAAATGGTTTGCATGGGCCGGGAAAAAACAAAACAAATACGATACACCCGGCAACGCATTATTGCTGAATGCCGCGTGGGCCGTGCTTTTGATACTAAGTGGTTCGTTTGATATGCTTACCGACATGCTCATTTTTGTAAGCTGGTTTTTTTACGGCATGAGCGCATTGGGCGTTTTTATTCTGCGCAAAAAAATGAAAGATGTTGCACGTGTTTATAAAGTTTGGGGTTACCCCATCGTGCCGTTATTATTTGTAAGTTTTGTTTTATTTTTTTTATGTTCAACATTATATACTGACATCAATAATTACAGAAACGGCACAACACCAATCATAAATTCTTTACTCGGAATTTTAATCACCTGCATCGGCATACCTATTTATTATTTTTCGAAAAAGAAAAAATAATTATTGAACCAGCGCAAGTGTTTCATGGCAGAAACAGATAGCATCCATTTCTCTTCTCCTTTAGGAGAAGATGCCTGAAAGGCAGATGAGGCTTGCGTCGCACTCTTGTACTTTCTGTTCAATGTGCAGCAAGTCCTCATTAAAAAAATTCTGCATTAATTTGCAATCAGAAATAATACAATGAAAAATTTATTCGAATCAATTATAGAAGAAAAAGGGATTGTTGTTCTTGATGGTGCTATGGCAACCGAATTAGAATCCCGTGGTGCCGATTTGAATCACACATTGTGGTCGGCTAAATTATTAAAAGAGGATCCGCAATTAATTCAACAGGTTCATTACGATTATTTATTGGCCGGCGCCGATATAATTACAACTGCAAGTTATCAGGCAAGCTTTGATGGATTTGCAAAGCATGGTTACACAAAACAACAAGCCCTAGAACTCATGCAATTAAGTGTGGCATTGGCTTTCGGGGCAAGAGAAGATGCAATGAAAATATCGCCGCAAAAAATGAAACCATTGGTCGCTGCATCTGTTGGTCCTTACGGCGCATCGTTGGCAGATGGTTCGGAATATCGTGGTAATTATGGAATTAGTGTTGAAGAGTTAAAATCGTTTCATCGCGAAAGATTAAAAATATTAATTGAAACCGGTGCCGATATTATTGCCTGCGAAACTATCCCGTGCATTGATGAAGCCATCGCACTGAAAGAATTATTATCAGAATTTCCAAATGTTCAGGCATGGATAAGTTTCAGTTGTAAAGATGAAACACATATCAGCAGTGGCGAAAAATTTGAAGATGCTGTTCAATCAATCCATCAATCAAAACAAATTATCGCTGTTGGTGTTAATTGTACGGCACCGCAATACATCGAATCGCTGATCAAAATTGCAGCAGCAACGACCGATAAATTAATTTTAGTGTATCCGAATAAAGGAGAATCATGGGATGCAAAAAATAAATGCTGGTTGCCAACATCGCAACAGCATCAGCATTTTATTGATGATGCAAAAACATGGTATGCAGCAGGTGCAAAAATTATTGGCGGTTGTTGCAGAACAACACCGGCTGATATTAAACAGCTGCAAGGTTTATTAAAATAAAAATGCCGAAACAATTGTTTCAGCATTTTTAATAAACTAAATAAACTTATTACAACAGCTTAGCTTCTGAAGTAATTGTTGTTTTTAAAGATTTTGAGATCGGACAATTCACCTCGGCATCTTTAACTGCGGCATCAAATTGTTCTTTGCTGATGCCCGGTACTTTTCCTTCCACAATTAAATGCGACAAAGTAATCACACCATCACCCAAAGTAATTTCGCATTTAGTTTTTAATGTTTCGGGCGTAAATCCCATGCCGCCTAAAATAAAACTCAATTTCATTGTAAAACATCCTGCATGTGCTGCTGCGATTAATTCTTCGGGATTGGTGCCAACGCCCTGTTCAAAACGTGAGAGGTAAGAATATTGTGTTGCATCCAATGTTGTGCTTTGTGTAGTAAGGTGCCCGGTACCTTCTTTTCCTGAGCCATGCCATACGGCTGTTGCATTGCGTATCATAAAATTTATTTTAGAGTTTATAAATAATTATATGCAAGGTACAGCATCAAAATAAATACAGGATATTTTATGATGAAAGCTTGTATTATCTTCACGGCTTTATGAGCATACAGGAAATCTATTATCAGTTTATCGACGGCATGAAGGAAACTTCGTGGTTAGAATATATTGGCGTGTTTTGCGGCATCGGCAGTGTTTGGTTCAGTAAAAAAGAAAATATCCTGGTGTATCCGGTGGGATTGGTGAATACCATTTTATACATCTACATCAGCATCAAAGGAAAATTATTCGGCGAAGCCAGTGTAAATTTTTATTACACAGTGATGAGTATTTACGGCTGGATATTATGGTCGAAAAAAGATACCGTAAAACACGAAATCGTTTTGCATATTACTTACAGCAGCAAAAAAGAATGGACACAACAATTATTGTTCTTTGGTGTTTTTTATGTTGCAATCTATTTTTCGCTGACATGGTTGAAAAATACATTTGCACCGGGTGCCATTCCCTGGGCCGATGCATTTGCAAGCGCTACGGCATATACAGGCATGTGGCTGATGGCTAAGAAAAAAATAGAAAGCTGGGTTTGGTGGATCGCTACCAACTGTGCATCTATTCCTTTGTATTTTATAAAAGGATATGTTTTTACCAGCGTCCAGTTTCTTGTGTTATTGATTTTAGCTATTGCCGGATTAATGGAATGGATCGATAAAAGAAAACAATTAATTAAAGCATAAATATGTCATCATACTGCGAGGCAATTTTTACTATGAAAGAAGATGAACGCAATGTTCATAAAATCTATCACGACACCCAATATGGTTTCCCGATTGAAGAGGATGATGAATTGTTTTGCAGATTGATTCTGGAAATCAATCAGGCAGGATTAAGCTGGACAACCATTTTAAAGAAGCAGGAATTTTTTAGAAAAGCCTATCACAATTTTAGTATCAAAAAAGTTGCATCGTATCAGCAAAAAGATTTCGACAGATTGATGAATGATGCAGGCATCATCCGCAATCGTTTAAAAATAAATGCTGCAATAGAAAATGCAAAAACGATCCTGCAATTACAAAAACAATTTGGTTCGTTTAAAAAATGGCTCGATCATCATCATCCAAAAACAAAAGATGCGTGGACCAAATTATTCAAATCAACTTTTCGTTTTACCGGCGGAGAAATTGTAAACGAATTTTTAATGAGTACGGGATATTTGCCCGGCGCACACCACGAAAATTGCCCGGTGTATAAAAAATTAATCAAAGCAAAGCCCGCATGGAAAAACAAATCATAAAAAAAATTGTTGTCATCGGCCCTGAATCAACCGGTAAAAGTACTTTGTGCGAACAATTGGCACAACAGTACGAAATGCAATGGTGTCCTGAGTTTGCGAGGGAATATCTCATCACTAATGGCAAAGAATACGGCTTTGATGATCTTTTAACCATTGCAAAAGGCCAGATCGCATTGGAAGAAGAATACGAATCGATGGTCAATAGCCAGTGGTCAATGATCTCTCAAAACATTTATGTAAATAAAAATTCGCAGCGAGCCATTCATCACCCGCCATTGCTTTTTATTGATACCGATATGTATGTGATGAAAGTTTGGAACGAATATGTTTTTGGTAAATGCCATCAATTTATTCTGGATGAAATTGTGAGCAGAAAATACGATCTGTATTTGTTGTGCAATGTTGATCTGCCCTGGGTAAAAGATGAGTTGCGTGAATATCCTGATGAAGGGCCGCGAAAAGAATTATTTAGTATTTACAAAGATCTGCTCATCAATCAGCAAACACCATGGGTTGAAATAAGTGGTGGATATGATGAACGATTGCAAAAGGCGATTGATGCGGTCAATAAAATTTTGTAAAAAAATAATTATACAAAAAGATTAAACAATAAAACGCCCATCAATCCAATAACCGAAACAATACTTTCCATCACCGACCAGGAACGGATCGTATCTTTTACCGAGAGATTAAAATATTCTTTGAACATCCAGAATCCAATATCGTTCACGTGCGAAAACATTAAACTTCCTGCACCGATCGATAACACCATTAAGCTCGGATTGATGCCCGGTTGATTCATCATTGGCAAAACAATTCCTGCTGTTGTTAATCCCGCAACAGTAGCCGACCCAACACAAACCCTGATGATCGCTGCAATTAACCATGCCAATATCAATGGCTGCAAATGCAGGCTCTGCAAGGCATTCGCAATCTCATTGCTCACACCACTATCAGATAAAATTTGTTTGAACGAACCCGCACCGCCAAAAATTAATAATATCATCGCAATATCTTTTACTGATTCTGCGTAAGCACTCATCAATTCTTTCATCGACTTTCCTGTTCTGAAACCAATTGCAAAAGTTGCTGTGATCAATGCGATCAACATTAAAATAGAACGTTCGCTTACAAATGCACAGACCGCAATAATATTTTTATCATGA
>JAGWPQ010000217.1 GCA_028877045.1 Bacteroidota bacterium
ATTCTAACGATGCCTGCCAAACTTTTAGTCCTTCAAACTTAAATAGCATTTTATTTTAAAGTTACAAATAATTGTCAAAAGCAATATCTTTCGTCCGGTTTTGCAATCGTCTATTGTCAACCGTCCATCGTCAACTGTTTAACGTCATGATTACAATCAATTATCCAAAACATGAATTTCGGTTTAAAAAAGAAGACGATAAAGAATTCATCTTCGATGAAGTGCGCAAACAATGGCTGCGACTAACTCCTGAAGAATGGGTGCGGCAAAACTTTTTGCAGTATTTGATCATCACAAAAAAATATCCTGCTACTTTAATTGCAATTGAGAAGGAAATCAAATTGAATGATCTGAAAAAGCGCTGCGATATTGTTGTGTATAAAAATGATAAACCCTGGATGATCGTTGAATGCAAAGAAATGAATGTTGCATTGAATGAAAATACGATTGAACAGATACTTAGATATAATATGGTGATGAAAGTTGATTATCTCATCATCACCAACGGAACCAATATTCATGCATGGCATATTGCTGATGGAAAAGCAAATGAGATTGATTTGATTCCTGATTTTATATAAAAACAATTGCCACGAATGCACGAATAAAAACAGAAAATATTTATTATACTTTCCGTGTTTCTTCGTGCAATCTGTGGCAAATAAAAAAATTCTTCTAAGGGAAGATTCCTAATTCAACATAAGAAATAGCAACCTTATTGATAGCGCAAACATAAGCTGCTGTTCGCATATCGGGAATTTCGGGATTAGAATGCCATATCTCTACAATTTCTCTTGTTGAAGAGATCATAGTTTCTTCCAGTCCGCTATGTACCAGATCGATTTCATCGGCACCATGCATGATAGAATTTCGTTCTGATTCAGCTACTTTTTTGCCTGTTAAATTTTCGATCTGACCTAAAATATGTGTATTCATATTTTCAGTAAATCTTTTTTCCATTCTTCCGTAACGAACATGGCTTAAATTTTTCAACCATTCAAAATAAGAAACAGTAACACCACCTGCATTCAAATACATATCAGGTACAACGAGAATGCCTTTGGCTGCAAATATTTCATCAGCTTCGGGAGTTAACGGACCGTTGGCAGCTTCACCAATGATCTTTGCTTTTACTTTACCGGCATTTGTTCCGTTGATAACATTTTCCAATGCAGCAGGAATTAAAATATCGCATTCCAGTTCCAATGCATCACCACTGTTTGTAATATTGGTTGCACCGGGGAAATTTAAAATAGAACCGGTTGCTTTTCTGTGTGCAAATACTTCTTCTTCATTTAATCCGGCAGCGTTATAAATCGCACCTTCATATTCAGCTATCGCAATAATTTTAGCGCCACCCTGACGGAAAAATTTTGCAGTATAAAATCCAACATTACCTAAACCCTGCACCACCACTGATTTTCCAACGACACCGGGCGTTAATCCTGTTTTCTTCATCAATTCAGGAATATTACAAACTTCACGGATGCCAAAGAACACACCAAGACCTGTAGCTTCTCTGCGACCATTCACACCGCCTTGCGAAATGGGTTTGCCGGTAACACAACCTGCTGCATCAATCTCGCCGGGTTTTAAAGATTGATAAGTATCAACGATCCACGACATTTCTCTTTCGCCTGTTCCGTAATCGGGTGCAGGAACATCGATGCCGGGGCCAATAAAATTTTTCTTTACTAATTCGGCAGTATAACGGCGTGTGATTTTTTCTAATTCATAAGCACTATGTTCGCGGGGACTGATTTTAATTCCGCCTTTTGCACCGCCAAACGGAACATTTACAATGGCGCATTTGTAAGTCATTAAACTTGCCAATGCCATTACTTCATCCTGATTAACGGCTAAGCTAAAGCGAATACCACCTTTACAAGGTGTTTTGTGTTGCGAATGCTGAATGCGGTAAGCTTCAATAACTTCAATTCTTCCATCATCCATTTTTACGGGAAACTTCATGCTGTAAATACTGTTGCATGCTTTGATCTGTTCGAGCAAACCCTTATCCCACTTTGTAAATTTTGCAGCTTTATCGAAACTTTTTTCTACGCTTTCAAAAAAACTGTACTGTTGATTTGACATAACGATCTTATTTAGTGTTTTAATTTTTAATATAGAAACAATCGGTATAAAAACTTAGAACTACGAAGTTGGAAATACAAAGTGTGCATTTAAGTTCATACTTCTAACCTCGTACTTTATTTTATTCTTTTTCCAGCTTTGTTATCTTTCTGTCTAGTCTGATCAGGTAGAAAAATAATCCCAGCACAATAACAATAACCACACACATCACTACATAGATCTTACCATTACTTTTCATCACATCATTGTTATCGGTTACAACGTTTTGTGCCTGTGCAAAAACAGCGATGATAGACATAGCGATAACAGCTGCTATTCTTTTTAGTTTATTCATGTGATATTTTTTTTTCTTTTAAAATTTGAAGTCTGATTCGTAACGTAGTGATCCAAACACCCAATAAGGTCCAGCCGATAAAAGCAGGGTACATCACTATTCGCATGGAAGCAGTTGTATCTTTTGGATTCAGTCCCGGATTGCCTTCACTTCCTTGTCCGCCGGGATGCAAACTTTCGGTTAATCTTGGTAAGATCCAGATGGTTGGGAACAACATAAAAAATGCGAAGATGTTGTACACCGCACCAATCCTTGATTTCTTTTCATCATCATTCAATGAACCGCGTAAAACAAAATAGGCAAAGTACATCAGCAATGCAATGGCAGCGCCGTTTTGTTTGGCATCGCCGCTCCACCATGCACCCCATTGGTATCTTGCCCAAACAGAACCGGTAATTAATCCAAGTATGCCAAATACGATACCTGTTCTGGCAAATTCCAATGAATAGGTATCGTATAAATGATTGGGTTTGCGCAAATATTTTACGGCATAAAATAACGATGTAAAAAATAATACCATCATCCCGATCCACATGGGAACATGAAAGAAAAGATTGCGGATACTATGTCCTAAAGGAACACCCGGAGGGCTGGGCACTTTTACTAAAAAACCTACCGAGCAGGTATATATCAACAAAACAAAGGTTAAGATCTTCCACCATTTTTGTCTGATCATATCATCATTTTTAAGTGAAGCTATAGCAACACGGCATTACAATCGTGGCGCAAATTTAGGGGATTAGCCTGCAACAAAATAAGCATTATATAAATTTTACACAACTATTAATCACATTTAATGTAAGTCGAATAACTTTTAAGTTTTTGTATGAATGCTTCGAAATTATATGTGTTTTTTTGAGGATCAGGAAAATCAAAAGATGCTGAAAATTTCAGTAAAGTACCGAACGCTGAAGAGTGCGACGCAAACCTCATCTGCCTTTCAGGCATCTTCTCCTAAAGGAGAAGAGAAAAGGATGCAGTCTATTTATGCCACCTGCACCACAGCCTGTTTCCCCAAAATCATCACAATCAACAACATCAAATTGGTGTAATGGCATTGTTTTCTTACCTTCGCCCACTTCAAAAAATTCATGCCGTAACATGAAGAGAGTCGCTATCTCGCCACAGGCGAGACGACAACCTGAATGTGGCTATCATATAAAACAAAGGATCAGACACATGAAATTATCACAGTTCCGTTTCGACCTTCCGCTAAATTTAATTGCCCAGAACCCTACAAAGAAAAGAGAAGACAGCCGTATGATGGTTGTGCATCGCAAGACAGGGCAGATGGAGAACAAACATTTCCGCGACATTCTCGATTATTTCGACGACAAGGATGTGTTTGTAGTAAATAACACAAAAGTATTTCCGGCAAGAATGTATGGCCGTAAAGAAAAAACAGGCGCCAAGATCGAAGTATTTTTATTACGCGAATTAAATAAACCAAACCGTTTATGGGATGTAATTGTTGATCCCGCAAGAAAAATTCGTGTGGGTAATAAATTATATTTTGGAGAGAATGAAGAGTTGGTTGCCGAAGTAATTGACAACACTACCAGCCGCGGTCGTACCATTCGTTTTTTATGGGACGATGATGAGGACAGTTTTAAAAAGATGCTGGAATTTTTAGGCGAAACACCTTTGCCTAAATACATTAAACGTAAACCCGACGAAGAAGATAAAGAACGTTACCAAACTGTTTATGCAAAATACGAAGGTGCTGTTGCAGCACCAACTGCAGGTTTGCACTTTTCTAAAGAATTAATTAAACGCTGCGAAATCAAAGGCATACGTTTTGCCGAACTTACACTGCATACGGGTTTGGGAACATTCCGCCCTATTGAAGTGGAAGACCTGAGCAAACATAAAATGGATGCAGAATATTATCGCATTCCCGAAGAAGCCTGCAATATTGTAAATAAAGCAAAGCAAACAGGTCATCGTATCTGCAGCATCGGCACTACTACCATGCGTGCCATGGAAACAAGTTTTACCGCACAAAAATTATTGAAACCAAACGAAGGTTGGACCAATCATTTTATTCATCCGCCTTATAATTTTAATGTGGCCGATGCGTTGGTAACTAATTTCCATTTGCCAAAAACAAGTTTATTGATCATGAGTTGCGCTTTTGCAGGTTACGATCTGGCAATGGAAGCCTATCAAAAAGCAATTAAAGATAAATATCGTTTCTTCAGTTATGGTGATGCATTGATGATCATTTAACTGATACAAGAATAAAAAAATACCGATGAATTATCATCGGTATTTTTTTTGAATTATTTTTTTGTTGACGGGCTTTTGAATTTCTATTAAGCTTTACTGGCGTCGCACTCTTCAACGCTTTGTACTTTTTGCAGCAAGCATAAAAAAATATGTGTACTTCATTATTTAAAATCTTTCACACACCTGAAGCCAACGGTAGCATTACGTTCGAAACCCTGATCAACACGTAATAAAAATTGCTGATAGCTTAATTCTCTCGGCCCGCCCTGCACATACCACCAACTGCTGGATGGTTTAAAATAAGAGCCGCCTTTTAAAATAATATATTGATAGTTGCCTGTGATGTAGAGGTCGTTTGTAAGTTGCCAAACACATCCGGTGAGGTCCTGCAAACCAAAACTGTTGGCACCTTTGGGGTATTTTCCAACAGCATATAATTCGCCGTTGCCAAGATTGCAGTAAGATGAATCAATGCCTTCCAATGCCGACACGGTAAGCGTTTGCGTGATCACCTGTTCTTTTCTGGTAACAGGTTTTGTTTGTTTCCAGGGCCATTCATTCTCTGCCGATGTTTGTGCTGCATATTGCCATTCAATTTCGGTGGGCAATCTTTTTCCTGCCCATGCGGCAAATGCTTTTGCATCTTCGTAACTGATATAAACAACAGGATAATTTTCTTTTCCTTTCGGAATTTTTCCATTTTCCCAATGCTTCAAATAATTAACCGTATCGGTGGGTTTGTATTTTGATGATCGAACAAATTGCAGGTATTGACTATTGGTAACCGGAAACTGATCCATCAAAAAGGACGGCATATTAAATGAACTGTCGGCATCCTGTTTGGGATAGGGAATAAATTCATCGCCATGTGTAGGCTTGAAATGAAATCTTCCTTCCGGAATTTTTACCATACCTATTGGAACGGTGGAAGAAGTTTTTGTTTTTTGAACCGTTGAAATCCGTCTTGGTTCACCGGGTGTGATCGTTACAATATTTTCATCGAGTAGGATGCCTTTATCCATTAACTGAATAATGAAATCGCCTTCATACAAACCAAATTCTCTGTGCAACAAAATTTGTTGCTGCCCCGGTTTTACGGTGACATATTTTTTATC
>JAGWPQ010000218.1 GCA_028877045.1 Bacteroidota bacterium
AGTTTCCCGCTTTGCACTGTTTCAATAAGGTTTTGATATTCTTTATCATGATTGCTCATCGATCCGATATAATTCCCATAATCATTTGCAGGATTTCCTTTCGGCAAATTTTCGAAACTGTAATTTTCAATGTTTTCATATTCCAATTCGTTCAGGTACTGCCCGCCGATTTTTACAGTTCCTCTCTCAGCAAAAATAGTAAGCGAACCTTCCATATTCTTTTTAAAACTATTCACCGTATAATTCATTGTACCGATGATGCCATTTTTAAATTTCAAAACAACAGCACCTGTATCTTCAAACTCAATTAAATTCTGATGATTGAAATTTTCGGTCAATGCGTGAACAGTTTCAATATCACCAAAAAACCAAAATAACAAATCGATGAAATGACTGAATTGTGTAAACAAAGTGCCGCCATCTAAATCTTTGGTTCCTCTCCATTCATCCTGATAATACTTTTTATCTCTGTTCCAAAAACAATTTAACTGAATGCTGAAAATTTTTCCGAGGATATTTTTTTCGATCGCATCTTTAACAGCAACCACCGGCGGGTTAAACCTGTTTTGTTTTACTACAAATAAATTCTTCTTCGATTTTTCGGCAGCATCCATCATGGCTTTGCAATCACCAACAGTAAGCGCCATGGGCTTTTCAACCAAAACATGAAAACCAGATTGCAGGCATTTGATCGATTGATGTGCATGCAATCCATTAGGTGTGCAAATCGAGATCACATCAATATCCTTTTCATGCTGCAAAAGATCATCAAGTGATTTGTAAGCAGCCACTTTATATTCATCTGCAAAAGAAACAGCTTTCGGAAAAACAATATCGCATACAGTAACCAATTCGCCGAAAGCATTGATCTGCTCGGCGTGGCGTTGCGCAATTCTGCCGCATCCAACAATTGCAAACTTAATTTTCTTCATCGTTCGTGATAAACCTTTTTACACGCCAACAAATTAATATCGCCATCTACTGAACAGATCCGGTTCTAAAAAAATTATCTGAACTTATTATTTTACCGGAGATAAATATTCGGCAGGAAATTCTACAACCATCACTTGTCCCAGGCTC
This sequence comes from Bacteroidota bacterium, assembly GCA_028877045.1. GTDB lineage: Bacteria > Bacteroidota > Bacteroidia > Chitinophagales > Chitinophagaceae > CAIQDX01. The sequence goes on from JAGWPQ010000218.1 coordinate 1,081, forward strand.
TGTAATTGCACATACACTTTTTTCTTTCCGCCCCGAAGTACAATGCCATCATTATCCATAAATACACCATGATTTACCCGCACTTTTGTGTTTTCCTTAAACCCTTCGTTCGAAATAATTTCAATTTGCGCATCAGCTTCTGAGAGATATTTTTTTATCAAATCAATTTCTTCATCTCTGATAATGGCCGGCTTACCGAGGTAGTATACAAAATTTAAAACACCGTCAGTCATTAATACTTTTACTCTTTCTTCTTCAGCAATATTCACAAAAACATAAGATTTAAAAAGAGGCTCTTCAATTATTTTTTTTCTATCGCTCCATTGCTTTTGAACTTTTTGCACAGGGCACCAAGTGTCGATCTCTTTTTTTATTAAAAGAGCATCAACTTTCTTTTCCCATCTTGGTTTAGTATAAATAGCGTACCATTTTTTATTCAGGTCGATCATAATCCCCTTCTTTTTTGCTACAAATATAAAGTTTCACAAAGTCAGTTGCAATTGAATGATATTAACACCGGTAACCGGCCAAATGTACATTACAAGCCAACTTCAGGCCTTTGTTCAGAACTGCTGCAATAATAAAAAAGCAGAAGTTATTTTTCTTCTGCTTTTTTATTAAATGTTTTTTGTTCTAATTAGAAACAGTGTTGGAAGTGTTGTTTGCAAGCATCTCGCCAACAATTTTTACAGATTGGTTGATATACAAATCTGTTTTTAAATCTTTAAGCCAACGTTGGTAACGTTCACCTTTGCCTTTATCGGGATTATTATAAAATTTAGGTTTATCTAATGTGGTTACTTCAACATCCATTTCCTTCTCGAGCTTTGATAATTTGCCTATCTGCGTGTTTGTTGATTGCAACAACTTCTGTTGTTTTTTATATTTCTCGATATTCAAATCAACAGGGCTATCCATATTTTTCGACAACCATTGCGTGTTGTCTTTGATCAATTTAAAGTTCCAGTTTGTTTTGATCTCATCGTTTTCTTTTTTGATGATGTTACTATAATTAACTGATCCGTTTTGCCATGACTGGTAAGATGATTTTGCAATCTCATCCCAGGGCAATGCATCAGGATTATCTTTTTCGCGGATCTTCATAAAATCATAATAATCCGGCAAAACGATATCGGGTGTTACACCCTTTAATTGTGTTGATCCGCCATTGATACGATAAAATTTCTGGAAGGTTAATTTCAATGCGCCAAATTCGGTTCTGCCCGAAAACATATCCAATGATCTGCCAACAGGTACATTTTTCTGAACAGTTCCTTTTCCATAAGTTGAGGTACTGCCAACAATAATTCCTCTTTTATAATCCTGAATGGCCGCTGCAAAAATTTCGCTTGCCGATGCACTTCCTTCATTCACCATCACCACCAACGGGCCATCATAAATTGCCGAATGATTGTTATCGCTTAACACAGTTGATTTACCATTTCTGTCCCTAACCTGAACCACCGGGCCTTGCCCAACAAATAATCCAACCATCTGCACCACTTCGTATAAAGAGCCGCCACCATTCATTCTCAGATCAAGCACAATTCCTTTTACATCTTCGGCTTTTAGCTTTTCAATTTCTTTTGCAACATCATCCGAGCAACGTGCACCATTAGGGCGATCGAAATCGGCATAAAAATCTGGAAGGAAAATATAACCGATTTTTTCATTACCATTTTTTACGATAGCACTTCTTGCAAAAACTTCATCCAAAACGATTTCATCACGCATGATAGAAATTGTTTTTATAGAGCCATCCTGTTTTTTAACGGTCAATCTTACTTCTGTTCCTTTATTTCCCCTGATCAGTTTTACGGCATCTTCAACATCATATCCTGCAATATCAACAGGAGCAGCATTTCCCTGTCCAACTTTTAAAATAATATCATTCGCCATTAATTCACCGCTTTTCCATGCAGCACCGCCCGGTGAGATACTGGCAATTTTTACAACACCATCGGCACCCGATAACAATGCACCGATCCCGTAAAAACGGCCACTCATTCTTTCATCAAATTCTCTTTTCTCAACCGGTGGAAAATAATCGGTATGCGGATCCATCAAGTTGGTAATTGTATTTACAAACTTGTTAAACATTTCGTCTTCGGTATTGGTAGCCTTATAACGGGTGTATGTTCTGTCAACAATTTTTAAAACTCTTTCTCTCGATTCTTTTTCTAAAATAGTATCGGGTTTGTTCACAGATGTATCAGCATTATTTTTTTCTTTTAATGCCAACAGATCCGAATAACGTTCCAAAACATAATATTTAAGTTTCTTTCTCCACCTGTCTTTCCACTCGTTCTCATTCGCAGGATAACTTAATTTATCGGCATCCAGAACGATCGATTCATCAGCAGAAAAATCAAATGGCTTCGATAATATTTCTTTGTATAAAACCATGGCATCGGCAATTCTTTTGTCATAAACCTGTTTTACTGCGGGTTCGAGTTTTATATCGGCACCATGAATTTCATCATCGATGGTTGTTTCATATTTTTTTAATGATGAAATATCTGATTGAAGAAATAAAGTTTTATCGGCATCCAGATCTTCCAGATATTTTTTAAATACCTGTTTTGAAAAAGCATCATTAATATTTTTTGGACTATAATGCTGCTCTTCGAGAAGCGACCCGATGGTTGTTAATAATTTTTGTTTCTGATTAACGTATTTATTTTCGTGACCGTTATTTTTTGTAAAAGCAAAAAATAAAACGGCAAATAAAATAACTGCCGACAGCAACAAGCCCTTTGTACTCTTCATAAATTGAATAAATTTTTGCATAGTGAATTTCAAAAATAGCTGAAATACTCTTGTAACAAATATAGCCGAATACTCATTAACAAAGGTTTTTGATGAGCGGATTGAAAGATTTATTGAAATTTCAGTTGCGTGCAAATACGCTTTACCTTATTTTTGCGTCCCTGATTTAGTCGGGAACACAAAACGGAGAGCGTAGCTCAGTAGGTTAGAGCGACAGTTTGTGGCACTGTAGGCCGTGGGTTCGAGACCCATCGTTCTCCCCAAAAAATTTCCAAAACCTTGAAGGTTTCAAAACTTTCAAGGTTTTTACTTTAAAGAAAACACATGAATTGGTGGTTAATGATCATTCCTTTTGCAGCAGCATTAATTGGCTGGTTAATTAACAGCTCATTAATAAAGTTGCTGTTTCATCCGGTTCATCCTGTAAAGATTTTTGGATTTACTTTTCAGGGAATCATTCCTGAAAAACAATACATATTTACAAAACAATTGGGCAAATATGTAAGTGAAGAATTATTTTCATTTACAGCGATCGAAGAAAAACTTTCTCATCCTGAAAACATCGAAAAAATATTGCCCTTTGTTGAAGCCGAGGTTGATACTTTTTTACGAAAAAAATTAATTGAGCAAATGCCCATGATTGGCATGTTCATTGGCGATAAAACAATCCTGCAGTTTAAAAATATTTTTATGGAAGAATTGGCTATACTCTTTCCAAAACTGATCAGTGAATATGTACAGAATCTGAAGGCTGATCTGAATTTCGAAGAGATCATATCACAAAAACTTTCTTCAATTGATTTTATTGAATTTGAAAAGAAAATGTTAAAACAATTTCGAAGAGAAATTATTTTATTCAAAGCAGCCGGAGCATTTACAGGTATAATTATTGGCTTTATTCAGTTATTTATTTTATTGCTGTTGCATTAACCGAATTAATCGCTGCTTTCATCGATGTTAGATGAACTTTATCCTTTTAAAATTGTCATATTGCCGTTCGTACAGTTAAACAAATTTTAACCGGTTTTCTGTACTCAACTTTGTTTTATTAATATAACAGAACCTTATGCAAAAAATTATTTCAATTTTATTTTCAGTACTAACATTTTCTATTGCCAATGCACAAATGCCAACAGGAATGATGGGCAGAGCGGGTGGTCAAAATATGAACATTGGGCATTTTTACGGAAAGGTGGTTGACAGCAAAACAAATAAAGGGATTGTAGGTGCAAGTGTTCAATTAACAGGTAACAAGTTTGATACTGTATCTAAAAAATTGAAACAAACTATTTTAAAGACCGTAATAACTGCTCCTAACGGCGATTTCAGCTTAGATGGCTTATCGGTTTTCGGCAACTTTAAATTGCAAATTTCATCACTAGGTTATAAAGCTATCGACAAGCCAATCTCTTTTGGAATAAAGATACCGCAAGGCGGCGGTGCTAACATTTCTGCATCAAATGGAATGCAGGATGGCAACGGTATGAATAATGCAATACAACAAATGATAGGTCAGGCCGATAAAGATCTGGGCAATATAAAAATGGAGGCAGACGCTGCCGATCTTGGTAATGTAACTGTTACGTCAACTGTTAAACAGCAATTTGAATTAGGCATCGACAGAAAAATTTTTAACGTAGATAAAAATTTA
>JAGWPQ010000219.1 GCA_028877045.1 Bacteroidota bacterium
TACAACCGCCACGAAATGCTTGATGTGGTTACCATCGATGGTAAAGCAAGCGGCATCATCGCAAGAGATCTGGTAAATGGTAAATTGGAACGCCATTTCGGTCACGCTGTTTTATTATGCAGCGGCGGTTATGGTAATGTATTTTATTTATCAACCAATGCAATGGGCAGCAATGTTACTGCCATTTGGAAAGCACATAAAAAAGGTGCTGCATTTGGTAATCCTTGTTTCACACAAATTCATCCAACCTGTATTCCGGTTAGCGGCGATCATCAAAGTAAATTAACATTGATGAGTGAAAGTTTAAGAAATGATGGAAGAATTTGGGTTCCTAAAGTACAGGGCGAAACAAGAAAAGCAATTGATATTCCCGAAGAAGAAAGAGATTATTATTTAGAAAGAAGATATCCTGCATTTGGAAATTTAGTACCTCGTGATGTTGCCTCAAGAGCTGCAAAAGAAAGATGTGATGCGGGTTACGGCGTTGGTACCAGCAAACAGGCTGTGTATCTCGATTTCGCAGATGCCATCATGCGTTACGGCAAAATTGAAGTGGGTAAAGAAGGAAGAGAAAATGTTTCTGATGAAGAAATAATTATTTTGGGCAAAGAGGTCGTAAAAGAAAAATACGGTAATCTTTTCGATATGTATGAAAAGATCACCGGCGAAAATCCTTACGAGGTTCCGATGCGTATCTACCCTGCTGTGCATTATACCATGGGCGGTTTATGGGTCGATTATGAATTGCAAACAACTGTAAAAGGATTATATTGTTTGGGCGAAGCAAATTTCAGCGATCACGGTGCCAACCGTTTGGGAGCTAGTGCGTTGATGCAGGGGTTAGCTGATGGCTACTTTGTTATTCCTTACACTTTGGGAAATTATCTGGCCGATGAAATTTATAATAAACCTGTTCCTACCAGTCATCCTGCATTTATTGAAGCAGAGAATGATGTAGCTAACAGAATTAATACTTTGATGAATGTGAAAGGCACCCAATCGGTTGAAAGTTTGCACAAACGTTTGGGAAAGATCATGTGGGATAAATGTGGTATGGCACGCAATGCCGAAGGCTTAAAACAAGCCATCGAAGAAATAAAAGCATTGCGCGAAGAGTTCTGGAGTGATGTAAAAATTCCCGGAACAATTAATGAATATAATCCTGAATTGGATAAAGCCAATCGTGTGGCTGATTTTATGGAATTAGGCGAATTGATGTGTATCGATGCTTTGAACAGAAATGAAAGCTGCGGCGGGCATTTCAGAGAAGAATATCAAACACCCGAAGGCGAAGCAATGCGTGATGATGCAAACTACATGTACGTTTCGGCATGGGAATTCAAGGGCGAAAGCAATTGGCAATTACATAAAGAAGAATTAAAGTACGATGTAATAAAACCAACTCAAAGAAATTATAAATAAACTAATTTTTAAATTTTCTCGATGGAACATTACAACATGAATCTTACGCTGAAAATCTGGCGTCAAAAAAATAAAGAAGATAAAGGTGGATTCCAATCCTTTCAGGTAAAAAACATTTCTTCCGAAATGTCTTTTCTTGAAATGTTAGATGTATTGAATGAACAATTGATTAATGATAATCAGGATCCCATCGCATTCGATCACGATTGTCGCGAAGGTATTTGCGGCATGTGTTCTTTATACATCAACGGTAAACCTCATGGTGAATGGAAAGGAAATACAACCTGTCAATTGCACATGCGTGCATTTAAAGATGGCGAGACTGTTACCATAGAACCCTGGCGTGCAAAGGCCTTCCCGGTAATTAAAGACTTGATCGTTGACAGAAGTCCGCTCGACAGGATCATCCAGGCAGGTGGTTATATTTCGGTAAACACAGGTAATGCTGTTGATGGAAATTCATTGCCGATCAATAAAGATGATGCCGATGCATCTTTTGCAGCAGCCATGTGTATTGGTTGTGGTGCGTGTGTGGCAGCTTGTAAAAATAGTTCAGCCATGTTATTTTTATCGGCTAAAGTGGCGCATTTGGCATTGTTGCCGCAGGGTGCACCCGAACGTCATTCACGGGTAATGAATATGGTGGCACAAATGGATAAAGAAGGTTTTGGTGCCTGTACAAATACCGGTGCATGTGAAGCAACTTGTCCAAAAGAAATTTCAATTTCAAACATTGCAAGATTAAATCTCGAATATTTATCTGCAAGTATTGCAGCCGATAAATAAATTGTTTTTTAATATTACTGAAGGCCTGTCAAAAAAAATGACAGGCTTTTTTAATGATTAAAATGTAGCTGAGCAGTCCGCCATGAATTTTCTCTGCTTCTGATTATTTTATGCTGAATATATTTTTTCAGAAAAAAATTGCGGATCGAAAGAGGCACCTGTGTAACCGGTAGTTTATATTCAAAAACTATTTCAGCTTCTATTTCTTTTGCTGTGTGATGAAAGATATTGGTCATTGCCAGAAAATCTTTTTCGATCATTTCAATATCTGTTTTTTCTGCATAATATTCATTGATCACCGATGCCAAACATAGTGGCAGATCTTTCTTGATATGGACATCTACACAGCTTACCAATATATTCCACGATTGAATAAAACCATACTTTGTTTTCTTCCCTTTTGATAAAGCAAGATTATAAAACACTTCTTTCCACTCTTCAGACGGGATTGCAGTTTCATTTAAATATGCTTCCAGGTTTTCCTGAAAAACAGCATTGAATTGTACAACAACATTTGCAACAAATAATGGATACTGAAAGCGATTGGTGCTGATGTATTCCAACTGTTGTTTTGTAACAATCAGATATGCTTTGCAAAACCAATACAAAGCATTTTTTTGTTTGGCATGACCAAACAGATCAACAAGATGCTGCTGATAAGAAATGACTTCTTTCGTTTTATTTATCGCAGCCTCCATTTTCATGTCAGTAAATTACGCTTAAATTATACCAAATCAAAAACGAATATATACCCTGTACAAGTTATATTGCTCTCTGAACGAATTATAACATTTCTTTTTTCAATTTTGTACAATGTCAAATAGTTTTTTTCAATTCAAACAGTTCACGGTTCAGCAAGAACATTGTGCCATGAAAGTAACCACAGATGCATGCCTGTTTGGTGCATGGTGTGCTTCTGTCGTCTACAGTCAACTGTCTATCGTCAACCGCCTTCTCGACATTGGCACCGGCACCGGATTACTTTCTTTAATGATCGCACAAAAAAATACGGATATAAAAATAGATGCTGTTGAAATTGATGAACATGCTGCAATGCAAGCTGCATCTAACTTTCAATCATCTCCATGGAATGAAAGATTGCAGGTTCATCAAACTTCCATCCAGCAATTCAATAAAAAAAAACAACCGTACGATTTTATTATTTCCAATCCACCTTTCTTTCATAACGATTTAAAAAGCGATCATGCAAAACGAAATATAGCCCTGCACAGCGAAGCATTAAGCCTCGAGGAATTATTGCACTCAATAAAAATTAATTTAACCAATGACGGAAAATTCGCCGTGCTACTTCCCTATCACCGATCAGCATATTTTGAAGAATTGGCAGAAGCAGAAAAATTTTATATCGAAGAAAAAATAGTTGTTAAACAAACACCTCATCATCCATATTTCAGAACCATGCTGTTGTTTTCTAAACATCCTGCAACATCAACCGAAAAAGAAATTATCATTAAAAACGAACTTAACGACTACTCAACAGAATTTAAAGAACTACTGAAGGATTATTATTTGTATCTCTAATAACTAATCACTCATAATTCATAATTACTCAGTGTTTCGCATAATCATTCAAATACAAAAAACGTTCGGTTAGTTTCCCATTCTTCAACATGATGGCACGTTCGGTAATTTCATCGCCGCCTTTTGCCAGATCGGGTAACACAAATTTTATTAATTGCTCGCCAAAATAACGGCTTGCATCTCTGGGTAATTCGTTGGGTAAATTACCAACTGCGATCATATCAATATTTTCGGCAAGAAATGGTGGTCGTTTTTCAAAAGTTTTTTTATCAACGCCATACACAGGATCAGCAATACTCTGATCACCAAGATTTACAGGAACCGATCCATAAGCATCATCGGTAATATCCGATATCACTTGTATTTTAAAATTATCGCCAATATCTTCTCGTTCAAATAATCGCGGCATTGTTTTTTCCCAATAAATACCATTCATTAAAATATCGGTGCAATGCGTGTAAGGCAAAAAGCGGCTCCTGTACTCTTCGGGATGATCATGAAAATGTTCTCTGCGATATGTTTTTAATTCTTTGTGCGTGTACAGGTCCTGACCTTTTAATTGCACATACACAGGATATGAAAATTTTTTTTCCAAATATTCATCGGGTTCTACCTCGGTAATACCCATTAAATTCATCACTTCAACAATACCATGTGCCACCCTGCCACTGCCGGTTACAGCGATTTTGATGTTTGGTATTTTTAATCCAAAATATGTATGAATTAATTCGCGGTAATCTTTTACTTCAAATACTCTTCCTAAATTATATAAGCCACATCTTTTTCCATAAACCATCATACCATTGTGTGCACCAACAACGCCTGCAAAAAAGCCAAAACCAATTATTCTTTGTCCGTCATCATGTTCCAGACACTCATAATCGAGCAATGAAATATTTTTATCCATCATTGCATGAAATAATTTCTGATTATATGCCTGGGCTTTTTTTGTGTGTGAAAAAAATAAGTACATTTTATTTTCCATCAGCATATCAACCGGGATTTCTTTTATTCCAAGCAAAACATTGCAGTTACTTAAGTCATCCACGACTTCAACGCCGGCCCTTTTATATTCCCGATCGCTGAAACATCTGTTGGCTGAAGATTGCACCACAACTTTCAAATGACCGTCTTTGTTGATCCATTTGCATTGTGCCGGTGTTAATGCCACACGATTATCGGGTGGAACTTTTCCTTCTTTAATAAGTCCTATCAATAACATTAGTTTAATTTTGAATTGCAAGTTAATTTAATTGTGTAAATGACAGAACGCTGATTTTTATGATGGAGATGATAAGATTACGATATTAATGCATCAATCATAATAATCATAATTAATCTGCTTGTTATTCTTCAATTTAATATTAAAAACATGAACTATTTCGAATTATATGATATTCCCGTTTCTTTTTTCCCTGATGCATCCGTCATCAAGAAAAAATTTTATCAATTAAGCCGGAAATTTCATCCCGATTTTTTCAGTAATGCAGACAGCGATGAACAAGCCGAAGTGCTGGAAAAGTCTTCGCTTGTCAACAAAGCATTTAAAACATTTGCCGATACCGATGAAACAACAAAATACATTTTGCAATTAAAAGGTTTACTGGAAGAAGAAGAAAAATACAAGCTCCCCTCTGGTTTTTTAATGGAAGTAATGGAATTAAATGAGCAATTGATGGAAGCAAAAATGGAAGACGATTCTGATGCAATAAATAATATCAAATCACAAATTTCTACACTACAAGCAAAAATTTATGAGCCTGTTAAACAAATTATGGAGCATTATCAGGAAAATTCTGTTTCCGAAAAAGAGTTGCTGCAAGTAAAAGAATATTATTACAAAAAAAAATACCTGAAAAGGATTTTGGCAGGATTAAATTAGTACTGTAATATTGCACCCCAATTCAAAATGCCCAGATGGCGGAATTGGTAGACGCGCTAGACTCAAAATCTGGTTATCGCAAGGTAGTGCAGGTTCGATTCCTGTTCTGGGCACACTGGTTATTTTGCTAAATAACAAAATAAAAAAGCCGACATAAGTCGGCTTTTTTATATCATTCCAAATCATTTTAGTAGATCATCTTACACTTTCCTTATAGATCAGTGATTGGTTTGTATTGTGGTACCAAAGCTTTCATTATTATCCACGCAAGCAGATAAGATAATCCACAGATGATAAATAAAATAAGATAAGCACTTGCCGGGAAAAAAGTATTCAATGCACCTGATAATAATTGAAATAATGCCCCCCCCAAACCTCCTGCTGCTGCACCTATTCCTGTAACCGAGCCAACCGCTTTTTTGGGAAACATATCCGATACGGTTGTAAATAGATTGGCCGACCATGCCTGATGTGCCGCAGCACAAATACAAAGAATGCTAACAGCCAGGGTGATGGCACTGTTTCTTCCAAATAAAGATTCGTTTGCAAAAAATTGCGTTGCCAAAATGCTAAGCGGTGCAAAAGCAATCAACAACATAGCTGTCATTCTTGCTTTATAGGTTGCCCATCCTTTATTCATAAAATACATCGGCAAACTTCCTCCAAACACACTTCCGAAAATGGCAATGCCAAGTATGATAAAATAAAGATATCCCTGCACTTTGGGTTCTAAATTAAATTGTTGTTTTAAATAATCGGGTGTCCAGAATAAAAAGAACCACCAGATACCATCGGTTAAAAATTTTCCGATAAAGAATGACCATGTTTGACGATATGCCAAAAGTTTAAACCAAGATACTTTCATTTTATCCTGCAATTTACTTTCGGCAGTATCGTCGCTGTGGATATATTCGAACTCTTCTCTCGATAATTTCTTTTGCTTAGCCGGTATATCATATAATTTAAACCAAAAGATCAGCCATATAAATCCAACTGCACCGGTAATAATAAAAGAAAGTTTCCATCCAAGCTCTGCCCCAAAAAATGCTAAACACCACGGAACAAATAAAGCAGATATCATGGCACCAACATTGGCACCGCTGTTAAAAATCCCTGTTGCCAATGCCCTTTCTTTTTTAGGGAACCATTCGGCAACTGTTTTAATGGATGCAGGAAAATTACCCGCTTCACCCGCACCAAATAAACTTCTTATCAGCACATGATAAAAAACTGTTTTGCCTACAAACGCATTGAGCATACCAAAAAACGACCACCCGATCAACGACAATGCAAGTCCCAATTTTGTCCCGATCCTGTCAATAATGGCACCTGCAAATAATGTAAAGCCTGCGTAGAATATCGTGAACAAAGTTGTTACGTAAGAAAACTCCAACGGGGTCCAACTAAACCCTTCCGGCGAACAGAAATATTGTTTCAGAAATCCAATCACATTTCTGTCCATATAATTAATGGTGGTAGAAAAAAAAAGTAATGCAACTATCGTCCATCGGTATTTACCAATTTTATTTGCAAGCATGTTGATCGTTTGAATTTTATTTTTTAATGGTAGCTATTAATTCCAAAACCTTCCTTGTTTCATTTTCGATAGTTTTATAATCTTTTGCTTCCATTAATTTTTTACTGATGAGTTTACTTCCCATGCCTACTGCACATACACCGGCTTTATACCATCCTTCAATATTTTCTTTTGTTGTGTCAACACCACCTGTCGGCATGAATAATAGTTTTGGAAAGATATCTTTTATACTGCTTAAAAATTCAGGGCCCAAGATATTTCCCGGAAACAGTTTTATGAATTTTATTCCTGCATTTTCTGCTGCAATGATTTCTGATGGTGTCATACAACCGGGTGCATAAAAAATATCTTTACTTACTGCATAGTCAGCCACTTCTTTTACAAAACCCGGACTCACTAAAAAATCTGCTCCTGCTTTTATATAATCTTCGGCCTGTTGCAAATTTTTGATCGTCCCCACGCCAAGCAATAATCCGGGCATTTCAATATTTCTTAACTCAACCATCAATTTAAAATTCTTTAATGCGGCTTCTCCCCTGTTGGTATATTCCACTGCTTTAATACCCGCTCTGTATATGGCTCCCAGCACTTCAATGCTTACTGTTTCATCTGCATTAAAATATAATGGCAACATACCCTGTTCTATGATAACATCAGTAATTTGTTGTGTCTTACTCATTGATTTAAATTTTTACTTTGATCACTAATTTTTTTATTTCTCCTTCACCGATCATGGGCGCATGCACATCTTCGGGAAAGAAGATCACAAACTGCCCGTCGGTCAATTCAAAAAATGTATCTGCATCATCTAAAAATAATTGCACATCTTTTTCTTCGTTGTAACCACCATTAGGTGTTACACATTTTTCTCTTGGCTTCCACCCAAATGTTTCTGTGCCGCTGATACAAAGTTGTATGTCGATGTTTTTATTATGACATTCAAATTTTGACAGACTTGCTTCTTTTGTTTTGCCAACTGATTGGCTGATGATGGCTTTTAGTCCATCACTGATATCAGATTTACCAACTTCGATATTTGCCAGATCATTTTGTTTGATGTATTCAAATGCTTTTGCAAATGAAGGATGAACCGAAAAATATTTTGACGCATTTTTAATTGTATCGATGATCATATTGTTACATTTATTTTATTCAACTTTATTAACTCCCCTTCAGGGGTTGGGGGTTACCTCTGCACCCTCCCGCTGCCATCACCTTTCATTAATTCTTTTACATCGCTTAAAGTTGCATGATTCAGATCGCCGGGAATGGTATGTTTCAATGCACTTGCAGCAACGCCAAACTCAGCCGCATCGGGCATTTGCATGCCTGTCACCAATCCATAGATCAAACCGCTTGCAAAACTGTCGCCACTACCAACGCGATCCACAATTCTTACATTGTATTTTTTTGTGTGATAAAATTCTGTACCATCATACACCAATGCACTCCAGCCGTTATCACTGGCACTATAACTTTCGCGAAGCGATGATGCGATAAATTTGAATCCGAATTTTTCTTTCATTTGTTTGAACACATCTTTAAATCCATCCAGATTTAATTCGCCTTTTGTTACATCGGTATGTGCTGCTTTAAAACCCAATGTTGTATCTGCATCTTCTTCGTTGCCGATACACACATCAACATACTGGCAAAGTTTTGTCATCACTTCTCTTGCTTTTTCTTTGCTCCACAATTTTTTTCTGTAATTGAGATCAATACTTGTGGTGATGCCTTTTGCTTTGGCAGCTTTCAATGCAGCTTCGGTTAATGCAGCAGCTTTATCGCTCAATGCAGGTGTGATGCCGGTTGTATGAAACCAATCGGCTCCTTCAAATATTTTATCAAAATCAAATTCAGCAATATCAACATCGGCGATAGATGCACCGGCACGGTCGTAAATAACCTGTGATGCACGCATCGATGCACCTGTTTCTAAAAAATAAATGCCGAGTCTGTCTCCGCCTCTGGCAATGAATTGTGTATCCACACCATAACGACGTAAATGATTGATCGCTGATTGGCCAATGGCATTGTTTGGAACTTTTGTTACGAATGTTCCGTTCAATCCGTAATTACATAACGCCGCAGCCACATTGGCTTCGCCGCCACCATAGGTTACATCAAAACTGTCGGCCTGTACAAATCTTTTGTAATCGGGGGTTGATAAACGCAACATGATCTCTCCCAGGGTTACTACTTTTTTACTCATACTTAATCTCTGTTTTATTGGTTTAAAAAATTAAAATATTTTATGAATGATCTTTTACTATTTTTTCAATTTGATCGATACTGTTTTTTGTTGAATCACCTTTTTCCTGCAGTTTGCCGAAAGCTGCTGCTGCTGCAAAGCTGATAATATTTTTTTGTTGATGATCAGAAGAAATGCCATAGATCAATCCTGCCATGAAACAATCGCCGCTGCCAACTTTATCAACCACTTTTTTTGTTTTAAAAACGGGAGATGTGGTTTGTTCGGTTTTTGTATTCAAGGTTGCATAATATTCTATGGCATTTTCATTTCCGTCAAACCGAAAAGTATTGGCTACCCAATTGCATTTCGGGAACCTTTCAAAAATGTGTTTCGATGTTTGCGTTGCCTGTAATAAATAATTTTGTTGTGAATTGTTTTTATGAATTGAAGCATCAACAGGGATATCCAATAAAGTATTGGCCGACCAAATATTTCCCATCACCACATTACAATACTTCACCAGATCGGGCATTACTTCTTTTGGATCTTTGCCATATTTCCATAACAGTGAACGATAATTCAGATCAATAGAAATGGTGATATTTTTTTTTGATGCAGCTTCCAATGCTTCTTTGCAAAGTGCCGCTGCAGAGGCACTCACTGCCGGTGCAATGGCACTGAAATGAAACCATGAAACATCTTTCAAAATATTATTCCAATCAACAACACCGGTTGATAAAGTAGAGAAGGAAGAATATTTTCTGTCAAAAACATTTTCTTCACTTTTCATATCCGCGCCTTCTTTCAAATAATATAATCCGATTCTTTCACCACTATAAATGATCGGACCGGTATCAATATTTTTTTGTTCGAGATAGACTTTAATATCTTTCGAAATAATATTATCGGGTAATGATGTACAATATTTTACAGGAATATTCCAATTGGCCAAAGCCGTTGCCACATTGAGTTCTGCGCCGCCAACAAATACAGGCATCTGGTTCGTACGCAACCACTCACCCGCATCGGCAGGTGGCAATCGTAATAATAATTCACCAAAACATAAAACTTTACTCATCATTATTTTAATTCTGTAATTGGCGCAGGGTCCATATCGGAAAATACCTGATTCTCTCCTGCCATTCCCCAAATAAATGCATAGTTCGATGTGCCGCATCCGCAATGAATACTCCATGCCGGCGAAATGACTGCTTCATGATTCTTCATTACCAAATGTCTTGTCTGCTGTGGTTCTCCCATGAAATGAAAAAGCCGTTGCCACATTGAGTTCTGCGCCGCCAACAAATACAGGCATCTGGTTCGTACGCAACCACTCACCCGCATCGGCAGGTGGCAATCGTAATAATAA
>JAGWPQ010000220.1 GCA_028877045.1 Bacteroidota bacterium
AAAAGATTTTTATCATCATCATAACAAACAGCAAAGTTAAATCCCTTTTGGATGCAGTAGCCGCCATATTCGCCTTGTTTATTGATGGCAATGAAGCCAACCTGTATTTGTTTGCTTTTTTCGGCTCCCTTTACTTTGATGATTCTTTCAACAGCTTTTTTACAGGCCATTTCGGGATGCAGGCCCTGCCGCATGAATTCAACAACCGAGTGTGAACCGCAAATGCGGATCACGTCTTCACCTTGCCCTGTTGCAGTGGCAGCACCCACTTCATTGTCAACAAATAATCCTGCACCAATGATAGGTGAATCGCCCACTCGACCACGCATTTTAAAGCCCATGCCGCTTGTGGTACAACTGCCGCTTAAATTTCCATGTGCATCCATGGCCACCATACCGATGGTATCATGGTTCCACTCGCCGGTATCTAATTTTGAAGGAGCATAGGTGTTATTGTTTTTTGTTCTTTCAATATTGATCACCGGTTTATATTCACTTTTTTTCAGCCAGTTATCATAGGCTTTTCTTGCATCATTACTTAACTTTTGACTTTCAAGCGGGAAGCCTTCTGCAACAGCAAATTGTTGTGCACCTTCGCCTACCAGCATTACATGTGCTGTTTTTTCCATTACTCTTCTTGCAACTGAAATTGGGTGCTTTATTCGTTCTAAACAAGCCACAGAACCACAATTAAATTGATGATCCATGATACTTGCATCCAATGTTACAAATCCATCCCTGTCAGGGTTAGCGCCCAATCCAACGCAACAGTTTTGTGATGATTCTGTTACCATCACACCTTGCTCAACTGCATCCAATGCATTGCCGCCATTGCTCAAAATTTTCCAAGCGGCTTTGTTTGCTTCGATGCCTGCATCCCATGTTGAAATAACAATGGGTTTGCGAATGGTTGATGAAGCTTTAAATGATGAAAAAGTGATGGCAGATAATCCAAGAGAACCTAAACTAATAAATTTTCGTCTTTCCATATTTTAATTTTATTCATGTACAGTTAATTTTTTGATCATGTCCTCACTTATGGACTCGCTATACATTCCGTAGGCGCTAATCAATGTTCCTTTCATGTTTCCATCGATAGATTGAATGGCATACACAACACTTTCGTCACCCGGATCAGTATTGCCTTCAAAACGATAATGTTCCACTATCTCAAAATCATGTGGATATAATTGCTTGCCTGTATCGCTGCATTTGATATGTTCAAACGAGATATTAAAATCTGTTGTGAAGCCGCGATTTTTTAGATCGGTCAATGCTTCGGTCAAAGTATCGTAGGATATCATAATTTTTTTTTGAAAGATACAAAGAAGAAATTGTTTGTACTTTGGTAATATGAACGAAAATATTTTTAAAACGATCTGCGATTTTTACGGATGGAAGCATGCAAGTTTCTCAAACATTCATTCCGGTTTAATCAACAATACCTGGAAGGTTGTGAATGAAGACGAAGTATTTATTTTGCAAAAAATAAATACTGCTGTTTTTAAACGGCCCGATTTTATTGATGCTAATTTGAAATTACTTTCATTTTATTTGAAACAACATCATCCTGAATATTTATTTACTTCCCCTGTTGCAAATAATAAGGCTGAAACGCTTTGCTGCATTGAAGATGGTTATTACCGGAGTTTTTATTTTATAAAAAATTCTTTTACCATTGATGTGGTGCAAACTGCCGGCCAGGCTTTTGAAGCAGCTTGTCAATTTGGAAAGTTTACCGCATTACTGAATGGGTTAGATGCATCGCAATTAAAAATCACTTTGCCCGACTTTCATAATCTTTCACTGCGTTATCTTCAATTTGAAGATGCTGTTCGGTTAGGTAATCCGGTCAGAATTGAAGAAGTGAAAAACGATATTGTGTTCATCCGGTCACAAAAGAACATTGTTGAAAAGTTCGAAAATTTTATTCATCATCCCGATGCAAAGCAAAGGGTAACACATCACGATACGAAAATTTCGAACGTATTATTTAGTGCAGAAAATAAAGGTTTATGTGTGATCGATCTGGATACCATCATGCCCGGATATTTTTTAAGCGATGTGGGCGATATGATGCGCACATATATTTGTCCGGTTTCGGAAGAAGAAGCCGATCTGAGTAAAATAGTGGTGAGGAAGGATTTTATGAAATCTATACAGGACGGCTATTTGCAAGGAATTGGCAATGTGTTGAGTTCGTTTGAAAAAGATAATTTTTTCCTTTCGGGCGAAGTATTGATCTACATGCAGGCCATTCGTTTTTTAGCCGATTATATTAATAACGATGTTTATTACGGATGCAAATATCCAACGCATAATTTGGTAAGGGCAAGAAATCAAATTAAATTATTGAGGGAATATCAATCGGCGATAAAATAAAATTTTTATGGACGATTGAGTTGTTTGAAATCTACTTATTTTTTAAAAATATGTTTCCATAGTAATCCCCATGTTATGCACATGTTTTTTGCGGTAACAATTTGCTAACAGACTAAAAGCGGAACTTTGTAGTGTAATTAGGTACTTGCAGTAATTAAATATTTGCAGACTAAATTAAATTGTATGAAAACCAGATCGGAACAATTATTAGTAAATGCAGCGGGACAATTAATGCACGACCACGCATTCGATCATTTGTCGGATGAAAAATTAAACCGTATCAGACAAAGTTTTAAAAGATTGTCTTTAATATCTTTTTTTGTAAATTTACCATTTTCTATAGCAAATATCTGAGGAATATAATTAACTTTTGATTTTGAAGAAAATGAGGATGAAATATAAAAAGAGTAATTTTTTTTAGATAATTCTTGGATTAAATTTTCTTCTAATAAAATATTGTTGATAAAAGATCCATTAAAACAAATAAG
>JAGWPQ010000221.1 GCA_028877045.1 Bacteroidota bacterium
GATGCGAGGCGAGTGTTCTGAAACGATAATTGAGTTTAATCAGATCTTCCTGTGTTTTCTTTTGATCTGAAATATCTTTGAAATAAATTGATACACCGTTTGCCGAAGGATAAAAATCAAATTCCAACCAGCTGTTAAAACTTTCAAAGAAGTCTTCAAAGTGAATATGCTGCTGGTTTTTGATTACTTTGTTATAAGCTTTGAAAAAATTTTCATCAATAGTTTCAAACTCTTTTTCTATGTTTTTCCCAATTAAATCTTTATGATCTTTCTGCAAAATATCACCTGCCTTTTTATTCACGTAAGTAAAACATTTCTGATTGTTCAATGCCATAAATCCGTCGGTAACCCTTCCAAAAACATCATTCAATTCCTTTGTTTTTTCAATTACTTCGGCTTCTAATTTTTCGTTGAAATTTTTTAATTGCCCTTCCAGTTTTTTTACTTCAGTAACATCATTAATTACAATAATAAACCCAATGGTATGGTTATTTTCATCCTTTAAATAAGTAACCGAAATGCTTACAATTACTATCTGCCCGTCTTTTTTCCGGTGCGAACTTTCGGTTCTGAAATAGCCTTTTTCTTCGTACAGTTGAATATTATTTTCTGAAAAGACCGGTTGAAATGCGGGAAGGATCTGATATTCTTTTTTCCCGATCATTTCTTTTTCAGTATAACCGTACATTCTCTCGGCACCCTTGTTCCAGCTTTTAATGATGAAGTCTTTATCGGTTGTATAGATCGCATCATTCGATAATTGAATAATGGATGCTAAATGTTTTATCTTTTCTTCGGTTTTTTTCTTTTCTGTTACATCTGTAATGATACATACATACTCGATGCTTCCGGTTGCAGTATTTTTAAATACGGTAATTGAAATGGATACGTCAATTTGCTCTCCGCTCTTTTTTTTGTGCAGGCATTCACCCAACCAATGGCCACCGGTTGGATAGTCTTTTATTTCTTCTGCAATATCCAATGCTGTTTGCGGATCTACAGGAAGAAAATCGGGTTCATATTTGCCGATAGCTTCCTGTGCAGTATAACCATATACTTTTTCGGCGCCATTATTCCATGTATTTATATTAAGATTGCTGTCGATCGTAATGATAGCATCATTGCTATTCTCGAGCATAGCTCCGAAGAGAACAATTTTTTCTTCATCCTTTTTCTTTTGTGTAATATCCTTTGCAATAGAAACCAAAAAATTCGATGAATTTTTATCTTCAATTTTAGTGATGGATATTAGCAGATGGATCTTTTCGCCACTCTTATTGGTATGAACAGCTTCACCATGCCATTTTCCTTCTTTCTTTAAAAAGTCTAAGAAAACGGCCCTGCCTGATTCGTTTAAACTTGATCTAACTATGTCATACACATTTTTACCAACAGCTTCTTCTTTTGTATATCCGTATATTTTTTCGGCGCCCTTATTCCATGTCTCAATTATATCATTTCTCGAAGAAACAATGGCATCTTCAGTTTGATTGATCAATCCCGACATGTATTTAAGCTGCTGATTCAGTTCCTGTTGATTTGACAGATCCATTTTCAATTTCCTGAAAACAATAATTGCCAGAATAGCAATCGCACCAAAACGATAATAAAAACTATCTTTTAAATTCTGTATCTCCTTGTAAGTATTGCTTTGCTGAGTTTGCTCCTGGTTATTTTCAAAAGATTGTAATTGATTTGCCAGATTGATTACTGAATCGACCTTTGTATTGCATTCATTTATCAGAGCCTGTTTATCAGTGGTAATTAATTGACCACTTTTTTTTGCGGAGATAAGTTTACCCGAAAATAAAACACTTGCTTTGGCTGCGTTGACAAAACTGTCAATGATTATTCGTTCTTTTGGATTATCTACATTTTGTGTGGTCAGGAATGATATGAGGTCATCGATCTTTTTCTTTCCGAGCATTATTTCGCTTTCCAATATTTTATCTTCCTTTTCTAAAAAAGCCTCAGCGTTCATTTCATAATGAACGGTACTTGCAGTTAATTGATGAGAACGTAAAATAATATCCTGGGTTTGAACAAGGGATTTAGTAGTGTTGCCTACTTCTTTTATTTGATTGAAAGTAATGATTGTAATAGTTGCAATGATAGCAACTAAGATGATAGTACCTATGGTAATGATTCTTTTTTGAATCTTTGATTTCATAGAATTGGAATTATTGGATTATTCTTCTTTGCAAAGAATACTTTATAAACTTCGTAGCATGAAAGTAATTTCTTTATTTTTAAACTACAAATTTTTTGTAGTATCTGTAATGTATATGACTACATTGTTTTGTAGTTAGGTTTAAGCTGTTGGAGGAGTTAAATGGACATCTTAAGTTTAAGCTTCACAGTAATGATTTTGGCAGCCATACAGATTTAAAATGCCGGTGCAACCCTGAAGAAGCATCATTTTTGATCATAAAAAACAATAGTGCTGCGAGCCCTTCTGCACGGCTTTAAAAACGTTAATTAGCAAAATATCCTGTCTAAGGCAGTTTCGTGAATTAAAAATGCAGCCTTTTGTACGGAGAATTACTTTATCCCTTCCGTTTCCGGTATAATAAGCCTTAATACCACCCGTAATAAGGTATTGATATTGTTACACTTGCGTAAGGCCGATGGGGAGTTTAGCTATGATTGATAGCTACTATATTGTAATGTAACTATTCTATCATGCAATAATAACCCGCATATAACCAGTATATAACCCGAGTCTTATTTATGGTGGGTTATACGTGGGTTATATGTGGGTTATACGTGGGTTATATGCGGGTTATATCAAAAGGAAGTATAGAGAAAATAGAAGTGTCGTACACTGATCAAAGCTATAAAACTATATCCATCAGGGACTGTACGGTTCATAAACAAACTTGTTAGAATACACCTGTTAGCAGCGTCAAACAAGCTTTGGTAAACTAATTCCGCCAGTGGGCTAATTTTAATACAGAGATTACGAGACTAATTAACAGATAATCCCCAATAAAAATTTATTTGCTCTGTTTTCTTTGCATCTTGGTTACTTTGCATCATGCAACAATATCATCAGTTACTAAAGCATATTTTGGAAAATGGTGTCTCAAAAACCGACCGTACCGGAACTGGCACTATCAGTTGTTTTGGATATCAAATGCGCTTTGATTTGCAGAAGGGTTTCCCCTTGGTAACCACCAAAAAGCTTCATTTAAAGAGTATTATTTACGAATTGCTTTGGTTTTTGAACGGTGATACCAATATCAAATATTTGAACGAGCATGGCGTAAATATTTGGAACGAGTGGGCCGATGCAAACGGCGAACTTGGTCCGGTATATGGCAAACAATGGCGCAGTTGGGAAGGAGCCGGCGGAATTGTGGTAGATCAGGTGACAGATGTTGTAACACAAATAAAAAATAATCCCGACAGCCGGAGATTAATAATAAGCGCCTGGAATGTTGCAGAATTACCAAAAATGGCTTTGATGCCTTGTCATTCTCTTTTTCAGTTTTATGTAGCGGATGGGAAATTAAGTTGCCAATTATATCAACGAAGTGCTGATAGTTTTCTTGGCGTTCCGTTTAATATTGCCTCTTATGCCTTATTAACGATGATGATTGCACAGGTTTGCAATTTGCAGTTGGGCGATTTTGTTCACACATTTGGCGATGTTCATTTATACAACAATCATATCGAGCAGGCAAAACTTCAATTATCGAGAGCGTTATATCCTTTGCCAACAATGAAAATAAATCCTGATGTAAAAAACATTTTCGATTTTAAATACGAAGATTTTACATTAGAAAATTATCAGTTTCATCCGCATATAAAAGCTGAAGTGGCGGTTTGATAATTAAAAATTGTCAATTAAGAATTAATAATTATTCATCGTTTTCAATTCTTAATTTTAAATTCTTAATTTTTAATTCAAATGATCATTTCATTAATAGTTGCAGCATCTACAAATAATGCCATTGGCATGAATAATCAGTTGCTTTGGAAATTGCCAAAGGACCTTAAATTTTTCAAGAACACAACCTGGGGCAATGCAGTAGTGATGGGGCGAAAAACTTTTGAATCGCTGGGAAATAAACCTTTGCCCGGAAGATTGAATATTGTGATCACCCGTCAGCAGGGCTGGAAAGCAGATGGGATAACAGTTGTACATTCTTTGGATGATGCTATTTTTTTTGCAAAATCGCACAACTATAAAGAATTATTTGTTGCAGGCGGCGGCGAAATCTATAAAGAAGCTATGTCCAAAGCCAATCAGATCTATTTGACCAGGGTACATGCCGAAATTAATGGCGATACTTTTTTCCCCGAGATCAATGCAAATAAATGGCAGATAGAAACCGATGCAGAATTTCCTGCCGATGCCAAACACGCATACCCTTTCAGCTTTCAATTATGGAAGCATAAATAATTTGTACGAATTTATTGATGATGTATTCCAAGACACAATTAGTTTTAAAATACCTGAATTACTATTTGAAAGCATCAAACAGTAAAGGTCATGGAATGCACTCGCCGTTTGTGTTTGAATTTATTAGTGAGGTATTGAATGATGACAGAAATTTTTATGCATACGAACCAATCGAAAAAATAAGACAATCGTTATTAACCAATCAACAGAAATTAACTGTTGAAGATTTTGGTGCCGGATCGAGAACCATAAAAAATAATGAACGGACCATTGC
>JAGWPQ010000222.1 GCA_028877045.1 Bacteroidota bacterium
CATAAATTGTTTGTGCTGCTGCCGGAACAAATGCAGGAACTTTCCCTGCTTTTTTATCGGCAATGTATTGCAACACATCTTTTTTAGAAACACGACCATCGGCTCCGGTACCCGGAATTCTTTCCAGTTCACTTAAACTAATTCCTTCACTGTTTGCAATATTTAAAACCAATGGCGAGAAAAAACGATTATTGCCACCGGCAAATTTTGTTGTTTGAGTTTGTTGTGGTGTAAAAGGAATTTGTTCTTCAACTTTTGGCTGAACAGGTGGCGGATTAAATGTTTGTGCAGGTGCAGTATAATTTTGCTGAGCTGCAGTTGCACCAACATCAACCCTTGCATAAACAGCACCAACAGGCACCACATCATTAACTTTAAATAAAACTTCGGTGATTATTCCGGCAACTGTTGATGGTACTTCACTATCAACTTTATCGGTAGCAATATCTAAAACAGTTTCATCTTGTGCAACGCGATCGCCCACATTTTTATGCCACCGCAAAATGGTGGCTTCTGTGATGCTCTCACCCATCTTGGGCATTATCAATTCAGCTATTGCCATACTAATCGTTCTGGTTTTAATGGGATAAATTTATCCATTTAAATTCCCGTCCTTACTTCCCTTCATATTCACACAATAAATATAATACTGTTTGCGTAAGCTGAAATGAAAAAAATTAAAACAAAAGTTTCGATTCGATTCAAAATCAACAAGAACAGTACAATAAATTTTGGTCAACTGAAGCAATCCTTCATCAAAAATAATTTTTATACAGCGAAACTTATTCAACTGTTATCCACAATTAATTGACGAATCAGATTAAGTGCATTGGTCGCAGTTAATTGAATGTTGCGGTTTCTGTCGAATCGAAAATTAAATTTCTTGGTAATTATTTTTTTATTGTCCGCAATGGCAATCCACACAAGGCCTACAGGTTTTTCGGCAGTGCCGCCATCAGGTCCCATGATGCCGCTGACAGCAATGGCATAATCAGTTTGCATGATGCTTAAAATATTTTGCACCATTTCTTTTACCGTCTCCTCACTTACCGCACCAAAAGTTTCCAATGTTTCTTTTTTTACATGCAATACTTTTTCTTTGATGCTGTTATCGTAACTCACAATACTTCCCATAAAATATTTTGATGAGCCGGGAACCGAAGTCAATAAACTTGCAATGCTGCCACCGGTGCAGCTTTCAGCCGTTGCAATAGTTTTATTTTTTTCTTTTAAAAGTTTGCCCACAACTTCTTCCATCGACAGATCTTCATCAATAACCATCACATCTTTTACATTTTCTTTTAATAACGAAAATTGGTGATTGATGAGTTGATTGATCTTATTTTTATCAGTTCCAAAAATGGTTAACCGCAAACGAACCATTCCGTAATTCGGTAAGTAAGCCAATTTAATTTCGGCTGGTAATGCTTCTTCAAAATTTTTTATTTTATCGGCCAGATACGATTCGCCAATCCCGGCAGTTAATAAAGTACGGTGTTCAATAAAACCGGTATTAAATTTTTTGCTGATAATGGAAAGCACATGATTGGTTGTTATCTATTTCATTTCGTGCGGCACACCCGGCAACGAAATAAATAGTTTTCCGTTTTTCTCGAACAACATACCGGGGGCAGTTCCCTGTTCATTTTTTAAAACGGTGCAAACATCAGGTACTTCGGCTTGTTTCGCATTCCTGTCCGATAAAGGCATTGGCCGTTTAAATACATGCTCGAATAAATAAGTCACATGCTCTAATGTAGGTTGATCTAAAACCATCTGTCCGCCAAAATACTTGCACAGCAAGGGCTTGGTGATATCGTCAGCAGTAGGACCCAGGCCGCCGGTAATAAAAATTATATCAGCATGTTTGCTTTCTTCATCCAATGCATTCCAGATATCATCCCACACATCGCCAACAGCAATGCGATGTTTTACAGGCACACCAATCTTATTTAATTCCTGTGCGATCCACGCACTGTTGGTATCGATCACCTGACCAATTAATAATTCATCGCCTATAGTAATGATGGATGCAAAAATTTTATTCATAAAAATATCCGTTCAAATTTCACCGCAAAGTAATGCTAAAATATTTTTTATTTTTTTTTGAGTGAGCTGAAGAATAAAAATGTAGCTGCGGTTGCGTCGCACACTTGTACGGGTTGTTCTTTATTCAACTTTTTTATCGTTGGAGAAAATATCAACGAAGACTAAAGCCTGATTAAATTAGATGTTAGTAGTATTATTTACATTAGC
>JAGWPQ010000223.1 GCA_028877045.1 Bacteroidota bacterium
CCGCCTGTTTTTATAACAAACCTGCAAATTAATAATCGCGAACTTAAAATAAATAATCATGGATCACTTCTTAAACAAGCCGTTCCGTATACATCAGATATTACATTGCCTTATGACAGCTCAAATATCACTATTGAAATAGCAGCTTTAAGCTATTCGGTTCCCGGTAAAAATGAGTTTGCATATAAAATGGAAGGGTTAGATAAAGACTGGACTTTCATAAAAAACAATCGTAAAATTTATTATACAAAATTACCTCCGGGAAATTATATTTTTAAAGTGAAAGGCTCGAATGGAGGAGAAATATGGAATGAAAAAGAAACAGTACTAAACATTCATATATTACCCCCATTTTGGGCAAGCTTTTGGGCATATTTTCTTTATACACTTATCTTCTTTTCTATCGTTTTCACAATCCTCAGATATTATTATATTGCATTGAGGGAGAAAAATCAACGAAAAATAAAAGTACTTGAAATTGAAAAGGAACGGGAAATTTATAATGCGAAAATTGAATTTTTTACAAATGTTACACACGAGATCAGAACTCCATTAACGCTGATAAAATTACCTGTTGAAAAACTTTTAAAAATTGTATCCGGTAATTCTGTTTTATCCGAAAACTTAGCCATGATAGACAAAAATACAAATCGGTTAATTAATCTTACTAACCAACTTTTGGATTTCCGTAAAGCTGAAGCAAATAATTTCAGTCTAACTTTTGTAAGAACAGATATTAATGACCTTTTGAAAGAACTATTCGCAACCTATAAACCTGCAGCCGACGAAAAAGCAATTGTCTTTAAATTGGAAATGCCGCGTGTCCCTTTATTAGCTTATGTTGACCCCGAAGCTTTTAGAAAATTATTAAGCAATCTTTTTAGCAATGCAATAAAATATGCAGCGCATACTATCTTGGTACGCTTATTCCCATTTAGCAGCGATGATACTGTATTTAAAATCGAGTTTAAGAATGACGGTTTTATCATTCCTAACGAAATGAAAGAAAAAATATTCGAGCCATTTTATCGATTAAAACAAACAGAAAAATCTGCCGGTACCGGAATTGGATTAGCTTTATCCCGCTCTTTGGCAGAATTGCATAAAGGAGTACTTGATCTTAAACAAACTGAAGATAAATTCAATACATTTTTACTAACAATTCCAATTCATCAGGATACTGAAATAAATCTGGGTGTCGAAGAAAATAACGAAACAAAAATTATCACTACATCCGAAAATGCAATAGAAGATTTCCCAAAAAATGAAAACAATATTTCTATTTTGTTAGTGGAAGATGACCAGGAAATAATCAACTTTCTCCAAAAAGAACTCAGAAGTAGTTTTAATATTTTTAAGGCGGCAAACGGACAAGAAGCATTAGATACAATATTGAATGAAAATATTAATTTAGTTATTAGCGATATTATGATGCCGATCATGGATGGAATAGAGCTTTGTAAAAAAATGAAAACAGATTTGCACTATAGCCATATACCCATCATATTACTCACAGCTAAAAATACATTGACTTCAAAAATTGAAGGTTTAGAAACAGGAGCTGATGCATATATTGAAAAACCTTTTGTGATGGAATACTTGCTTGCTCAAATCACAAACTTACTTTCCAACAGAAACATCATTAAAGAATATTATGCTCATTCGCCCCTTGCACATATCAGAGGTATTGCCTGTACAACAGCAGACAAAAGTTTTTTAGAACAACTTCAAAAAGTGATTGATGAAAATATTACAGAAAGAGAATTGGATGTTGATACGCTCTCAAAAATGATGAATATGAGCAGAGGAACTTTCTATAGAAAAATTAAAGGCTTATCCAATCTTACGCCTAATGAATTGATTACTTTATCCAGGCTAAAAAAAGCAGCAGAATTATTAGCAAACGGCAACTATAGAATCAACGAAGTATCGAGTATGGTTGGTTATACACTTCAATCCAATTTTGCCCGAGATTTTCATAAACAATTCGGTGTAAGTCCTTCAAATTATATAAGCAATTTAAGAAATGAGAAATAAATTTATTTACCACACGAATCTAATAGCCTCCATAAATATATTTTTTCATGCAGTCTGCCATACTGCTATAATATAGAGTAAAGACCTTGTGAAGAAGAAATATTTCAATTCATGATAAGAAAATATTTTCCCAAACTCTTTCAATTGTCTGGAAATTAGAGCTTACTTATTTTCGCATACCCAAATTTTTGTTAATCGTGTATGCAAATTTCAAGTGTACATCCTTTATTGGGAGCAGTAATAATATTTACTGTACCTCCATAAAAATCTACTCTGTTTTTAATATTTCTTATGCCAATTCCTTCACTTACTAGTTTATCATTAAATCCTATTCCGTTGTCTGTAACATTTAAAACAAGATTTTCGTTTTCTCTTTTTAAAGTAATAATTACTTCGTTAGCCCCGGCATGTTTAATTATATTGTTTAACTGTTCCTGAACTATCCGGTAAAGTGTCAGTTCTTTCTTCTTATCAACTTCTTTTTCATTATACTTTTCATCAACAAATAACCTCAGCTGCATATCCTCAATTAAATTAGCTTCTTTCACTAACTTACGCAGTGCATCTTTTAAATTACTTGCGCTAAGCGAAGGTGCAACCAGCGTGTGAGATAATTTTCTGATGCTATCCA
>JAGWPQ010000224.1 GCA_028877045.1 Bacteroidota bacterium
AATAACATCTTCGCCCTTAGCCATTAATTGAACTTTATTGCTGTCGGCCACTTTATTTCTGTCAACCGATTCATTGCCTGCATCCCAAACAGAAAAAATAACACGGCGTTCATTTTTGCTGTTTACCTGAATACCTAAATACCCTCTCGAAAAACCGCATGCCATATAATAACTATGCAAGTGATCGAAACCTTTTGAAACTGTTATCTCATTATAAAACTGCGAAACTTTATTACTGTCATTCACCGGATATTTTAAATGCACAGAAGCCGCATTGCGACGTGGTTTTGAGTTAAAATGAATTCCATTTACCGCAGTACCATTTAATTGTAGTGATTGGATATTTGTGAAAAATTTATTTTTAAAATTGAGTGAGGCTAATGTTGCAGTATAGAATCCGGGTTGATTAATGTGAACCTTTCCCGCTTTATATGTTTTGTATGAGTTGCTTTGGGGAATGAGAACGGAAAACTTTTTATCAGCGATTTGTAATAAAATATTATTTGTGCTGAATGAATTTTTTGCCCGAAGATTAATATTGATGGATCCTGTATCGCGGATAAAAAAATGAAATTCGATTTTTTGATTTTCATCTTTCCATTCAAGCGATGAATCTTTTTTGTCGAATAAATCATCTTCTTCATTTTCAGCAGGAACTGCATAGGCTGTAAATGCCGGTATGCTTACATTTTTTTGGGCAGATAAAACAGATGAAAAAACTAAACAAATGATGAAAGTGAAATATCGCTGCATAAAAGTTATTTCGGTAAGTCAAACTTACTGAAAACAAATTCACTTTCTGTTTAAAAAATTTCTCCACCAATAACCCGAGCTTTTTATTGTTCGCAATTGTGTTTTAAAATCCACATGAATTAATCCAAACCTTGCACGGTAACCTTCGGCCCACTCAAAATTGTCTGTCAATGTCCAAACAAAATAGCCGTTAATGTTTACGCCTTCCTGTTTTGCCTGCAACATGGCTTGTAAATAATCCTGAAAGTATTGGATACGTTGTGCATCGTTCACAACGCCATTCTGCAATATATCTTTGAAATAAGCGCCATTTTCAGAAACAATTATTTTTTTTACTCCATCGTAAGCTGCAAATCTTTTCAGCATACGATAAAAACTTGCTGCATTAATTTCCCAACCCATATCGGTATGGGGCGCATTTCGGGTGACCGCTTTTACTTCCGAAGCATTGATAATCGGAATGATTGGATTGTGTTTTACAGTGAGTGAAAAATAATTTTGAATACCGACGAAATCAAAATCAAATTTCATCCGCTCGGTATATTTCCATGCTTTATTATACAGATGCAGTTTATCCATCAATTGAAAATTACCGTAAGGATAACCCATTCCCAACGATGGTTCTATGAACAAACGGTTTAATAAAATATCCATCCGGTTGGCAGCAGCAATATCTTTTTCACTTTGAGTAAAAGGTATGATCTCGCTGCACGAGAAAGTAGTTCCGATATTTGCATGCTCCACAATATTTCTGATAATCCTTCCGCCTTCGGCCTGTGCCAATGCAGCGTTATGAACGGCAGGAAAAAAATTGTTCAATCCCGTTTTTCCGGGAGCATGTTTGCCTAATCCATAACCCAGGGAAGTGAAGCCCATCGGCTCGTTCAGGATGATCCAGTTCTTTACTTTATCGCCATATTCTTCGGCACAAACAGTTGCAAAACGACTGAACCATCGCAACATCGAATGCGATGTCCATCCTCCCTCCTTCTCTAATGCTTGCGGCAGATCCCAATGATATAAAGTAACAAATGGTATCAAGCCCAATTGCAAACACTCATCAATGACCTTGTGATAAAAAGCAATTCCTTCTTTATTTGTTTTACCGATTCCTTCGGGTAATATTCTGCTCCATGCGATGGAGAAACGAAATACTTTAAACCCAAGTGCTTTTACCAATAAGAGATCATCTTTATAACGATGATAAAAATCGCAGGCTTCATAAGGTTTTGCAGCGCCGATTATTTTCCCCGATCGTTTCGAAAAAGTATCCCAGACAGAAAGCCCTTTGCCATCAATATTATAGGCACCTTCATTTTGAACTGCAGCAGTTGCAACACCCCATAAAAACTTTTTTCCAAAATCGGAAACGTTAAAAACAGAATTCAAGCGGATTGTTTGAACAAAGTTGGCAATCTAATGTTAACTGAAAATTAATTTTAATAAAAATTAAACAAACGTTTGATTAATTCAAACATTTGTTTAATTTCGCTTTTTTAAATCCCAGAAAATGATCATAGATAAAAAAGAACACATTATTAACGCCGCCATAGAACTCTTTGCCGAAAAGGGTTTCGAAGGAACATCCATCCGCGATCTGGCTGCAAAAGCCGATGTGAACATTGCTATGGTGAATTATTATTTTGGGTCGAAGGATAAATTATTTGAAGCACTCATTGAGCACAAAGCTTCTTACATGAGGGAAAGATTGGAAGAAATTACGGCTGACAAATCAAAATCAGATATAGAAAAATTAGATGTCGTTATTGAAACTTATGTAAATAGGATATTATCACAACGCTATTATCACCGTATCATACATCAGGAAATTATGCTGAAGCAACGTGAAGAAGTGCATAATAATATCATAAGCATTTTTAGCAAGAACACAGAAATTATAAAAAATATTATTGAACACGGCATCAGGAAAAAAGTATTTAAGAAAGTAGATCCGGAGCTAACGTTCGCTACAATTCTGGGCACCATTAACCAGGTGACGCTTTCAAAATCATTGTGCAACCAGTTAATGAATAAAGACAAAAACTTCAATCCATACAACGATGAAAATTTCAAGAAAAGGATCATCACACATTTAAAACAATTGATCCATTCACTTTTAATACAACATTAATTTAAATACAGCTTATGACTAATCAAGAAACAACACAGAAAAAAGAATTTCCCGTTAGGTTTATTATTATCGGCATTATTTTTTTAGTTGCCGCTTTCTTTGGCTACAAAAAAATAAAATATGCATTAACACACGAAACAACTGATAACGCGCAAATAGAAACACAGATAACACCAGTATTACCAAGGGTTTCGGGCTATGTAAAAACCATTGCAGTAAAAGACTACGATTCAGTGAAAACGGGTGAATTGGTTGTTGAATTGGATGATGCAGAACTGCAAACACAACTGGCCGAAATGGAAGCTGATTACCGCCAGGCTGAGGTTGACAT
>JAGWPQ010000225.1 GCA_028877045.1 Bacteroidota bacterium
AGTCCATGATTTCATGGACTATCTGTGGACTATACTACAAGCAGGTACGACGCAGGTATGAAGAGATAAGGCAAAAGAGATCAGTCAACAAGAGACAGGAAGAAGACAGGCCTGGTATTTAGGAGAAGCTTGTTTTTTCGGGGGACTTATTGGTGGTATAAATCATGTTTTCTCAGCTAATTATCTACTTATAATAATAGGTTTAAGAAGAATAATTCCCTCAACGGGCTATTGGCTATATCTACAAAATTATTTTACCTCCGCTTCTTTAAAAAACAGTTCAAAAACTACAAACAATTTCATTTCTCTTTTTCAATTGTTAACATCTGCGTAACCTGCCGGTAACAATTCGGTAACATTAGGAGGCAACCTTTGCGCTGAAATAAAAAAACTACAGTTTATGAAAAGAAAATTTTTAACATTATCAATAATTCTAACTTTTCTTATGATAGTGTTTTCTGCGAATCTTTCTAATGCGCAGTATTTATTGAATTCGGATTCTGCTTTTAAAGCAGGTACATCCAACTCAGGTCGTCTATGGGGTTATTCTTTTGGTGATTTTGCATATAAAGGACACAGCGATTCTCTCAGTCGCGGAGGAAGCAATCAATATACAGGGATCCCGCAATCAAGGACTACTTTCCAGTTCCGTCGTATTTATTTGGGTTACGATTATAACATTTCTAAAAAATTCTCTGCCGAATTCCTTTTGGCTGCTGAAGATAATTTCCCTGCAGGTAATGGACCTGCTGCAGGTACCGTTGCACTTTCAACCGGGAATTCTTCAGGGGATTTATTGGCCGATCAGAAATTGATTTTTTATATCAAATTAATGAATATTCGCTGGAAGAATATATGGAAAGGAACTGATCTTGTTATCGGACAAGCAGCTACTCCGGCTTTCCCGATGTTGTCTGAAAAGATCTGGAGTTACAGATCTGTTGAAAGAACTGTTTCCGATATACGTCGTACTCCTTCTTTTGATATGGGTGCCAGCTTACAAGGTGTATTTGACCCTGCTACCAAAAACTATGGATATAATTTGATGGTAGCAAACGGAACAAGTGCTAAACCTGAAAATGATAATTTCAAATGGTTATATGGAGATGTGTATGCTTATTTCTTTAACAAGAAACTCGTAATTGACGCTTATGCAGATTACCAAAGATTAAACTGGAATCCTACATGGCATCATTCACGCCAGATGTTGAAAGGTTATATTGCTTATAACAGTTCTGCTACTGCAAAAGGTATGAATCCTGGTACAGGTTATACAATTGGTGTTGAAGCCTTTGTAAATAATCTTAAAAACGACAATATCGCTACAAAAATGGCCGGCGGAAATGATACATTAAGCACAGTTGCTTCGGCAATTTCTATGTATATACATGGCGATATCGTTAAAAATAAATTGAGATTCTTTGCACGTTTGGATTTGTACAATCCCAACAAAAATCTTAATAACAACGTTTACAACAAGTACACCGGAAATATCGGTAACTATAACGATAATTCTTTTCATACCGTTTACAATACTACTGCTGCAACACCAACAGTTACGTATACAAATGTTAATGATCAAACATATAAACAATCTTTCATGACTTTTGGTTTGGATTTTAAACCTACGGATCGCGTGCACTTTATGCCTAATATCTGGTATAACAGCTATAATTCGCAATTGGGTACTTCAAACAGAGATCATGATATGGTATTCAGACTTACTTTCTTCTATGCTTTTGGTAAGAACTATGATAATGGCGGGTTCTAAAACTTCAACCCAAAAAACAGCATAATAAAAAAGTATTAACGCTTTCAAATTTTTTAAAATAATAAATATGAAAAAGATAACTCAAATTCTAAGTATCATTTTGGTTACTGTAGGATTTATGTCAAGCACAAAAGCACAGGACGATAAAACATTGTTAGGTGCAGGAAGTACTTTTATTTATCCCTTTTTCTCTAAAACATTTTCTCAGTATAATGCAAAAACAGGGATTCAGGTTAATTACCAATCTATCGGTTCAGGCGGCGGTATTTTACAATTGACAAATAAGACCGTTGATTTCGGTGCTTCTGACGGACCATTAAATGAAGAGCAAACCAAAAAAATAGGAGTACCTGTTTTACATATCCCTATGGCTTCAGGAGCTGTTGTTCTTACTTACAATTTGCCGGGTAATAATAATGGTATTGTTTTAACGCCCGATGTTATCGCTGATATTTTCTTAGGAAAAATCACAAAATGGAATGATCCAAGGATCGTTTCAAAAAACAAAGGCGTAAATATTCCTGCTTTCCCAATATTGGTTACACACCGTTCTGACGGAAGTGGTACTACAGCTATCTTCACCAATTATTTATCAAAAGTTAGCCCTGAGTGGAAAACTAAAGTTGGTGCCGGTGGTGCCGTAAACTGGCCTGTTGGTTTGGGCGGAAAAGGTAACGAAGGTGTTTCGGGTTTAGTAAAACAAACACCCGGTGCAATTGGTTATGTAGAGCTAATTTATTCTTTGCAGAATAAATTGGATTATGCTAAAGTTGTAAATAAAAAAGGTAAAGTTATTGCTCCTTCTCTTGCTTCTGTAACTGCTGCGGGTAATGTAAAAATGCCTGAAGATTCTAAAATATTTTTAACTGATACCGATGCTGCTGATGGTTATTCAATTGCAGGATTCACATGGGCTATCATTTATAAAGAACAAAATTATAATTCACGTTCAGCCGACAGAGCAAAAAAATTATTGACCCTTTTGTGGTGGAATATTCACGAAGGACAACAATTTGCAGCACCATTAAACTATGCGCCTTTATCTAAGGAAGCATTAAAGATCGCTGAGAAAATACTTAAATCGGCTACTTATAATGGTAAACCAATTTTAAAATAATTACATTTTATCAGTACAGATAAAAGTAAAATATTGAACGTTTTTTAATAATTACCTGCAGTAAATTTGTACTGCAGGTAATTTCATATTTTAGCATTATGGATGCCGGTATAAATAAAAGTTCACGAAGGTCGCACAAACAGATACGCATGGAAGTTGCCTTCAGGCGTATGTTAATGATGATCGCCATTGTAATGGTGATCTTGGTTTTGGGTATCATGCTTACGCTGACCATTGAATCCATTCCTTCCATCAAATCTTTGGGAATAAAATATCTGTGGGGAAAAACATGGGACCCTGTTAATAATGTGTATGGAGCTTATCCTTTTCTGATCGGTACCTTATTGACTTCATTTCTTGCATTGATCATTTCTATTCCTTTTTCTTTTGCGATTGCCATTTATCTGGGCGAGTATAATTCGAAAGGATGGTTATCGAACTTTCTAAAAAATACTGTTGAATTAATTGCAGCCGTTCCATCGGTTATTTATGGTTTCTGGGGATTGATCGTTTTGGTTCCGTTGGTTCGTGAATTGGAAATGAAATTTAATGTGCTGCCTTATGGTATTGGTATTTTTACTTCATCCATCATCCTGGCTATCATGATCATTCCTTATGCCGCATCAATGGGCAGGGAAGTAATTAAAATGGTACCATCCAATTTAAAAGAAGGGGCCTATTCGTTAGGTGCTACCCGATACGAAGTAATAAAAAATATCATTTTACCTTATACAAAATCGGGCTTATTTGCCGGCATCTTATTATCACTTGGACGTGCCCTTGGCGAGACAATGGCTGTGACCATGGTGATAGGAAATACAAGTTTATTACCTACCAGTATTTTCTCACCGGGTAATACCATGGCAAGTGTTATTGCGAATGAATTTACGGAGGCAGATCACACCGTTTATCTTTCTGCATTAATTGAATTGGGTTTGGTTTTATTTGTTGTTACAGTAATTATTAATGTAATTGGTAAAAGTATTATCAAACGTTTCGCAAACGATTAATTTATGAATGTTCATGTAAAATACAGGGTTGGCAAAAGCAGATTGATTCAGGCATGCATCGTGATGCTTGCATTTCTGATCACGATTCCCCTGTTTGCCATTATTGTATATATTTTTAAAGAAGGTATTACAAAGATCAACTGGACCTTCCTCACAAAAATCCCTAAGCCTGTTGGCGAAACGGGTGGTGGTATTGTGAATGCGTTGGTGGGAAGTTTGTCTTTGGTTCTGGTGGCATCCATCATTGCCATTCCGATCAGTATATTATGCGGAATTTATTTAAGCGAAAATAAAACATCCAGACTGTCGTATTGGAGCCGATTGGCGGTTGATGTGTTACAAGGTGTTCCTTCTATCGTTGTCGGAATTGTTGTTTATTTCTGGATCGTAAAACCATTGGGAACATTCTCGGCATTCTCAGGAAGTATTGCATTGGCCATTATGATGTTGCCCATCATGATCCGGTCAACCGAAGAAACTTTAAAGATGATCCCTTCTTCGTTAAAAGAAGCAGGACTGGCACTTGGCTTGCCTTATCATAAAGTTATTTTAAAAGTAATTTTGCCTTGTGGTGTGAGTGGGATATTATCGGGAATTTTACTTTCGATAGCAAGGGTTGCCGGCGAAACGGCACCGTTATTATTTACAGCATTTGGTAACCCTTTTTTAAACACCAATATGTTGAAACCCATGCAAAGCCTTCCTTTGATCATTTTTAATTATGCTACCAGTCCTTACGACGATTGGCACGATCTGGCATGGGGAGCGGCACTGGTATTATTGTTTATCGTATTATCATTAAACATCATCACAAAGCTTATAACAAAAAGATGGAACGTACAATTATAAAGAGCGAGAATTTTAATGCATGGTTCGGCACAAACCACGTTGTAAAAAATGTGAATATAGAAATACCCAAACATTCTATCGTTGCGGTGATGGGACCATCGGGTTGCGGCAAAACAACTTATCTGCGTTGTATTAACCGCATGCACGAATTGACCGAAGGTGCAAAAAGCAGCGGCAAAATGTTATTGGATGATGAAGATGTGTACAATATGCATCCCATTTTTGCGCGACTGAAAATTGGTATGGTTTTTCAACGTCCTAA
>JAGWPQ010000226.1 GCA_028877045.1 Bacteroidota bacterium
ATGCCCATTGCATATCGGTATCGATATTCATTTTAATGGCGCCATAACTGATGGCTTCGCGGATCTGATGTTGCGGAGAACCGCTGCCACCATGGAATACAAAGTAAACAGGTTTTGGTTGGGTATGTAATTCTTTTTCGATGAACACCTGGCTGTTGTGCAATATCTCAGGTTTCAATTCCACATTACCCGGTTTATAAACACCATGCACATTACCAAATGCAGCAGCAATGGTAAACAGGTTTCCTACTTTTCCCAATTCGGTATAAGAATAAGCAACGTGCTGTGGTTGCGTATATAATTTATCGTTTTCAACACCACTGTTATCAACACCATCTTCCTCACCACCGGTAACGCCTAATTCAATTTCGATACTCATTCCCAATGGGGCCATACGTTTGAAAAACTCAACAGAAGTATGGATATTTTCTTCAATTGGTTCTTCAGAAAGATCGAGCATGTGTGAACTGAATAAAGGCTGGCCTTTTTCTTTATAGAATTGTTCACCTGCATCTATCAAACCACTAACCCATGGTAACCATTTTTTTGCAGCGTGATCGGTATGCAATACAACAGGCACACCATAAGCTTTTGCTACGTTGTGAATATGTAAAGCACCTGAGATACCACCCAAAATATTACCCTGCAAATTATCATTCGGCATTCCTTTGCCGGCAATGAATTGTGCACCGCCATTTGAGAATTGTATGATAACAGGTGAATTAACTTTTGCTGCTGTTTCTAAAACCGCATTGATCGTATTTGTACCAATTGTATTAACTGCAGGAATTGCAAACTGATTGTCTTTTGCATCGTTGTACAATGCTTCCAATTCTTTTCCGAACAATACCCCGGCTCTGTATTTTGCCATGATAAAAAATTTGTTTTAAATGAATGAATAATAACCAACTCTAAATCGGGCGCAAAGATAAGAATTGTTAATAAGAACGTTTGTTAGCTTTTTATTACTACGAACTTGTGTGTATTTTAAATGGTTTGCCACGAATGCACGAATTTTTTCTATTCAAGTTTAAATATGCGTAAACATCAGTAGTATTCGTAGCAATCAAAATTCACATGGTGACACAAAAACTATTTTCAGACAGCTTACAGGAAATATGCTACCCGTTACTATTGATCCTCTTTATCAGTTGCCGGAAATAATCAGCAGCAGCAAACATCCTGCTGCCATACCAACTGAACATTTCTCCGTTAACCAAAACAATCTTTGCATCAGGGATCTGTTCCTGCATCTCGCTGATATGTTTTTGCCCGAAAGGAAAAGGCTCGGATGAAAGAAGGATCAATTTGCAATCCAATGCTGCCAATTGTTTTAATTGTATCTCGGGATAGCGGGTTTGTTTTTCAAAAACATTTTGCAGTCCGCATTGCTGCATCATTGAATGAATGAAAGTATCGCCACCAACAGTCATGTAGGGATCTTTCCAAATTAAATAACAGGCTCTTTGCGGTTGGCCTTGTGTTTTCAGTTGAGCGAATTTATTTTTTATTTGCGCGGTTATGTTTTGCGCCGCCGTTGTTTTATTTGTTATTGCGCCAATCGATTCTATCATCTGCAAAGCATCATCAAAATCATTTACATCGCTTATCCAAACAGGAGCAATATTTTCCAATGCTTCAATTTGTTCTTTTACATTTTCTTCTTTATTGGCAATAATGAGATCGGGAGAAAGTGATCGTATCTTTTCTATATTCAAATTCTTGGTGCCGCCAATTCTTGTTTTTGTGTTGAACCATTTTTGCGGATGCACACAAAACTTGGTGATGCCCGCAACTTCATCATCCAATCCCAGATCA
>JAGWPQ010000227.1 GCA_028877045.1 Bacteroidota bacterium
GCTGTTGAATTCTTAAGTCCGGTTTTTATCATGCTTTTGTGATGATATTAGTCTGGGTTAATAAAATTACCGATGTATTTAAAAAGAACTTTATAAATTAATAACAACGGTAAAATTTCTACAGCGCAAAGGTAAAGAAAAAAATGTATGGCATTCACTTTCAGTTCATGACGAATTGTTACCAGACTTATCAGATAACGGTAAATTAACAATATTCCTATCAAAATAAGCGACAAGATCATTGCCGGCTGAGCAATTTGAATGGGCGAAAAAGATAATATCAATAAGAACGGTATCAACACGATGCCGATAATTTTATTGATCATAAACACTATAAAAATGTAGGTTTTAACTGCCGGTCGCACATTGAAGATCCATCCGAAAAAAACAAGAAATAAATATTTTACCGAATAAATAACAGCCAGTACCAATGAAGACGGCAGCAATAATTTCCAGAAAGATATTTCCGAATAGCCGGCAGCATTTGCAACCAAACTGATAAAAATACCGCCCGACATAAAGAACAAAGTGTTCATCAGTAACGAAGCAAGATTATCTTGTGTTAACTGCTCTCTTGTCTGCCTTTGCCTGAATGATGTTTGAAATGATAATAATAACAGGTTTTGAAAATATTTCGGAAATACCAATTTAATAAATGCTGTGAAAAATATTAATCCCGTCAATAAATAAAATAATTCGTCCTTAGTTTGGGGCTCTCTTATTTTATTGATCATAAATACCGGAGGCTTGCCAAATGGCAAATACGGAATTGCCATTATTGAACGATATGTAGATGTATCGTTGATGTGAATAGTATCGGCTTTTAACAACGCTATCTTCTTTAACGAATCCTGTTTGATGGAATCGAGTCGAAGGGAATCGATCTTCACCGAATCAATTATTATTGTCACATTTTTATTGCTGTCGCTGAAAACAGGCAGCAGTTTTTTCTTCCCTGAATCTTTTGCCGACGGAATTAACCCGTTTTTATTTTGAAGTGTTTCGTCAACCGGGTTAACTTTTATGTTCTGCGGTTTGGTAATGATTTTTTCAGCATTCTTTTGGGAAGCAGTATCCACCTGTGCCCCTGCGCACAAACAAAAAAGTGAAGAAAGGAATATGAAGAATAATTTTTTCAAGCCAATAATTTGCGCAAAAATATTAAAGCGAATCTATCTATTTTTAAAAGATGCCCACAAACTCGTTTTATTTGTGCAATTCTATACACTTACTTTTGTTGCAACTAAAAAATATGGCAGGTATTTATATTCATATCCCTTTTTGTAAGCAGGCATGCCATTATTGCAATTTTCATTTTTCTACCAACCATAAATTAATGCCGCAAATGCTTGCTGCCATTGGCAAAGAAGCCGAATGGAGAAAGGATTATCTGAACGAAAAAGTTGAAACGATTTATTTTGGCGGAGGAACACCTTCATTACTTGCGATTCACGATTTACGATTGATGATTGAAAAGCTAAAAGAATTATTTATTGTTGCTGATGATGCCGAAATAACACTGGAGGCTAATCCCGATGATATTACCGAAGAAAAATTAATCGACTGGAAACATATTGGCATCAATCGTTTGAGCATCGGCATACAATCTTTTAGCGATGTCGATCTGCAATGGATGAACCGGGCGCACAATGCACAACATGCCATCAATTGTCTGCAATTGGCAACGAAATATTTTAATAATATCACCATCGATCTTATTTACGGCTCGCCAACTTTGACTGATGAACAATGGAAAAAAAATGTTGAGCTGGCTGTATCGTTTAATATTCCGCATATTTCCTGTTATGCATTAACCGTTGAACCAAAAACAGCATTGGATAAATTAATTGTTCAGCAAAAAAAAGAAAATGTTGATGCCGATAAACTGGCAAAACATTTTGAACTGTTAGTGCAATGGATGAAAGAAGCCGGTTACGAACATTATGAAATTTCGAATTTTGCAAAACCAAATTACCGCAGCAAACATAACAGCAGTTACTGGAAAGGCTTACCGTACTTAGGTTTGGGGCCATCGGCGCATTCGTTTAACGGCACATCACGCCAATGGAATATTGCCAACAACGCATTATATATTCAGAGTATTGAAAAAGGTGAACTGAATTTTGAGAAAGAAGAATTAACCGCATCGCAGCAATTGAACGAATATATCATGACAAGTTTGAGAACGATCGAAGGAATTAATTTCAATGATGAAAGATGGTTAATTACTGATGACGAGGCAAAAAATAAAATTATCTTATCGGCAAAAAAATGGGAAGCGCTGGGCAATATTATTTTGAATGAAACTTTTTTGCGATTGACTGATAAAGGAAAATTTTTAGCCGACGGCATTGCCGCTGATCTGTTTCAATTGTAATTAATCGTGCGAATGTTTGCCGAAGAAATGTTTCCAAACATTCACAACCACTAATCCGCATAGCAGCACAATTATTATTGACGGGCTTAACAGTTGATACGAAAATGGCATAACATAAAGTTACACATTATTTGTAATACTGTTGAACAATGTACCGAACGTACAAGAGTGCGACGCAACAGGCGATGCCATGAAAAACAGCAGCCGGTAACAAAAAAATTTTACCCGATCTTTTATCTATTTTTGCGGCATGAAGATTTTAATGGTTTGTTTAGGTAATATTTGCCGAAGCCCTCTGGCAGAAGGAATCTTACGAAACAAAATTAAAAAGGCGGGTTTGCATTGGACGGTTGACAGTGCCGGCACAGGCAATTATCATATTGGCGAACCGCCGCACCGTTTGTCGCAGAAGGTTTCGAAAATGAACGGCGTTGATATTTCGTATCAGCAGGCGAGGCAGTTTACCAAACATGATATGCTTCATTTCGATAAGATCTATGTGATGGATTCGAATAATTATGAAGATGTGAAAATGATGAGCCAGGATCTGTGGAATGAAAATAAAGTTGATTTGTTGCTGAATGAATTATACCCGTTCGAAAACAGGGAAGTGCCCGATCCGTGGTATGGAACCGAAGAAGGTTATCATCGTGTATTTAAATTAATTGATGAAGCTTGCGATAATATCATCAGCAATTATTCAGAGCTGCAACTAAAAAATAAAAACTTATAATTTATCCTTCATAAATAATTAAATGGCAAAACCAAGTTTACCGCAAGGCACCAGAGATTTTAATGCCGAAACAGTTCGCAAACGAAATTATATTTTTAATACGATCCGCTCTGTGTTTGAAGTGTATGGCTTTCAACCATTGGAAACACCGGCCATGGAAAACTTAGATACATTGATGGGCAAGTATGGCGATGAAGGTGATAAATTAATTTTTAAGATTTTAAATAACGGTTTGGATAATGTTGCAAAACATCAACAAATAAAAGATGATTTTGAAAAAGTATTAATTGGAAAAAATACGAAAGGAATTACCGAACGCGCTTTACGTTACGATCTCACTATTCCATTTGCACGTTATGTGGCAATGAATCATGGTCAGTTAACTTTTCCGTTTAAACGATATCAGATTCAACCTGTGTGGCGTGCCGACAGGCCGCAACGTGGCCGCTACCGCGAGTTTTACCAATGCGATTGCGATGTGGTAGGAAGTTATTCTTTGATCAATGAAGTAGAGCTCGCAACTATTTATGCAACAGCTTTCGAAAAATTAGGAATTGATGTTGAGATAAAAATAAACAGCCGAAAAATTTTAGCAGCACTGGCCGAATTATGCGGCGGTGCCGATAAAATGATCGACATCACCATTGCGATTGATAAGTTAGATAAGATCGGAATCGAAAAAGTGAAAGATGAATTATTGCAGAGAGGTTTGAATGATTCTCAAATTTCAATCATCGAAAAATATCTTTCCATTGATGGTGATACTTTTCAAAAATTATCAGCTGCAGAAAATCTTTTTCAAAATAATGCTACTGCAAAAAAAGGTTTAGAAGAAATTTATTTCTTAATTAATTACTCGCAACAATCTCAAATCTCAAATCTCAAATCTCAAATCAACATTGACTTTACACTTGCCCGCGGATTAAATTATTACACCGGCATCATCTTCGAAGTAAAAGCAAAAAATGTAAACATGGGCAGCATTGGTGGTGGCGGACGTTACGACGATCTTACAGGCACATTTGATGTTCCGAATATTCCCGGCGTTGGGATTAGTTTTGGTGTCGACAGGATTTATGATGTGATGGAAGAATTAAAATTATTTCCTGCAGAAATGCAAACAGCCACGCAGGTTTTATTTTTTAATCTGGGTGAAGCCGAGAGCCGTGCTGCATTTGGTTTGATGCAACAACTGCGTGCAAAAAATATCCGCTGCGAAATATATCACGAGCAGGCAAAATTCGACAAACAATTCAAGTGGGCCGATAAAAAACAAATTCCTTACGCCGTTATTATGGGCAGTACGGAATTAGAAAATGGTACTTGTACTTTAAAGAATCTTAAAGAGGGCGTGCAAGAAATACTCACCAACGAGCAATTACTTGCCTTCGAATTTTAGCAATCGGTTTCTGGCACAGTATTAGACAATGTTCATGCAATAAGAAACGCATGAAGCAAACGTTGCAATTATCATTCATTTGTATTTTATTTTTTGTTGCCTGCAACAGAAAAATACATCCTGCAGCTATAATGCCGTCTGCACCTTCTGCACCAACTGTTACTTCAACGCCAACGGCAAAAATTGTTATTGATGGTTATGGAAGAATATTAACACCGCAAGGCAAACTTCCGGCAAATGCAGGCATTAAAGCCGATTATTCAAAATTAGCCAGATCCTTTACACCAAATCAATTAACCAATCTTAAATATCGTTATAATACAGTGCCACCAAGGGTTTTGTATGTACCGGATATTTATACTTTAAAATCGTTGCGTGGTATTTATTGCGTGTACAAGAAAAAATTCTGGTACTGGAAAAAAGAAGATGGTTTGTTTTATCTTGATGAAACTTATTATAAATAGTCATTCAAAAAAAATTCCTTACACCATTATGGCAGTAAGGAATTAAAAAATAAAATTAATTTTAAAAACTATCGCACAGCGAACTGATTGGCTTTAATTTTTAGCGCATCGGGTTTTGTAAATAAAAATGAGGTTGATGCATTATCTTTTGTTCCTTCTAAATGATACCCCATCGCATCAACAACAACGCCGGTAACTTTATGATTGGCATCTCTTTTAAAAACTGCTGTGCCCTGAAATGAAACCACCGAAAAAGTATCGGCACTTATTTTTTCCAACACCGAAGTACCGGCAGTAGAATTTGAAGTCAGCACACCATCTTCAATTGTAACGGTTATTTCTGTAACAACACTTCCATCAGGAAATTTATATTTCCCTGTAAATTGTTGCAACGCCATCGCTTCTGCATTATCTTTTATTCCTTCCAAATGATATCCCATGGCATCAATGACAACACCTGTAATTTTTTTATTGGCATCTCTTTTAAAAACAGCCGTTCCCTGAAACGACACAACCGAGAAAGTATCTGTTCCTGCCTTTTCCAGGACCGAAGTCCCGGCAGTAGAATTAGAAGTCAACACACCACTGCTGTCTAACGTAACTTCAATTTCTGTAACAACACTGCCGTCGGGAAATTTATATTTTCCGGTGTATTGTTGCAATGTTGCATTCTGTGCATCAGCGGCAGCAAAAAAACTAATCAGCAAAAAAGAAATAAATATTTTTTTCATACAGCGATATTTTAAAGTTTGGGTTTGAAGATAGAAAAATTTTAGAACACCAATAATAAATTATTGTTTCCTTTTTTTTGGTAAAATATTTTTGTTACCAGCGTTCGGTACAGCTGGCATCGCCTGTTGTCACGCTCGTTTCAAAGTTCCTTTTTTATGGCGGCAATGCAGTTTGTAAAAAAATAAAACTTAAATTTGAAATATTATATTTATACTTTATGAAGTGTATATGAGATTGCTAGAAAGGATGAATTCCTCAAAAAAGCCTAAAAAGGCCTAAAATAGCCTATTTTTCAAGCAGAATATAGCCTAAAAGGGCCTTTTAGGGGATTTAAGACATACTTAAAGAGGTACAATATTTTGGCGCATTTGATGACCTTAATTTTTAAATATTTAATATATTATTCAATACTTTGTATTTTTCATATAATATAAAATTTATGACTTGCATATAATTTTATTAGTCAATGTGATAATAAATTATAGATCCTGCACACAAATTAGTAGAGGTACTAAATTATGTGTCTACTTAACTACTTATTAGATCTAAAATTATTTTTTATTTTATAACTGTTTCCCTTATATAAACACATATAGATTTTTTATAAATTACTTTATTTTAACATATAACTCTATATTACATAGAGTATGCATAAACTTTTAAAGTATAAAATATATACTTAATTATGTAAAAGCAAGTTATAATATCTTAAGGTACTATTATTATATAAAATAATTAAGTAGTAAATAAATAATAAGTATAACTTAATAACTTTTGCAAAATTTATTGTTGAACTTATATTACTTTCATGGTATTTATTATTATATAATATTATTTTTATAAAAGTAACAAAGATTTAATATGTTTAATATTAATATAAGTATTAAAACTATATAGGTTTCACAAATTGACACATTAATAATTAATAATACTAAAAATAATTATTTATTTTTATAATTAAAAATAATATAAATGAATTTATATAATTCAAATTTTTTAAGAATCTAATAAATACAAGAATTTAGTATGTTAAACTTTAATATTAGGATTTCGAAAAATTAATAATTTAAAAATTTAAAATATTATAAAGATAAACTATTCTAAACATTCAATGCATTAAAATATTAACATAATATATCTTAACTATCCTTTTAAGAATTTAAACTTTTAATAATATAATATTTAATATTATAAAAATTTAATATTATATTTTTCAACTTTTTATATTTATATAAATATAAATAATAATTTATTATATTTTATGACTTTAATAATTTAAATATTTGCATAATGATGTATTTTATAATAGTTCTTAAATTTAATAATACATAGCTACTCAAAAATTTAATACATTAAAAATTTAATATTCTACTTTTTCAAAAATTTAATACATTAAATATTTAATATACTATAAAACACACTAAATTTAAAAATTTAATATAAGAAAACTCTTGAACATCATCGACACACTAATAAAATGTCAAAAAACTGGATAAATATAACTTATATAAAAATTTAATATATTAAATATTTAATGTATTAAGTTTATAAAAATTTAATATATTAAATATTTAATACTATGATATAGAAAGCTGCTGCGGGTGGGCTCGCACCGCTGTCCT
Organism: Bacteroidota bacterium; assembly: GCA_028877045.1. Taxonomy (GTDB): domain Bacteria; phylum Bacteroidota; class Bacteroidia; order Chitinophagales; family Chitinophagaceae; genus CAIQDX01. The sequence goes on from JAGWPQ010000227.1 coordinate 7,328, forward strand.
CACTTCGCTGCGGAGCGGAAGAACCCTCCCATGCTCCGCA
>JAGWPQ010000228.1 GCA_028877045.1 Bacteroidota bacterium
ATTTCACAAAAAAGTATGACGACAGCACCAAACTTTTTGCATTCTCTGATTCTCTGATCAGCATAAATAAAAACACAAAGCCTGTTACTTTTTATGCTTACGAAGAAGTAAAAAGAAAAACAGTAACGAAAACGAGTACGCCAAGTCCGGATAAAAACAATAATAAACCAAAGAAAGAAGATGTTCGTTTACGATTTACTACCTCATTGGAAAATGGTGCACAGGATCTATTAAGCCCTGATTTGAATATCATTTCGAGCAGGAAATTAAAACTATTCGATTCGTCGAAAATAATTTTGACTGATACAAGTTATAAGGAACTTAAAAATTATTCTGTAAAATTAGATACAGGAAAAACCAAGATCAGTATTGGTTATAACTGGAAAGAAGGGATGCGGTTTAGATTGATCATTATGAAAGATGCATTAGCCGATTCGACAGGTAAAACAATTCCTAAAACAGATACGCTGAAGTTTAACACAAAGAGCGAATCCGAATACGGAAGTCTAGCCATTAGGTTTACCAATCTTGATCTTTCAAAAAATCCGGTTTTGTTGGTCACGTCGGGCGATAAAATTGTGGAAGCAATAACCATTACAAAAAGAGATTTCTTTCAGAAATTATACCGCCCCGGTGAATATGAGCTAAGTGTTTTATTTGATGACAATAAAAACGGCATTTGGGATCCCGGTAATTATAAAAAAAGAAAACAACCCGAAATAGTAAAACAACTTAATAAAAAATTAAGTGTAAGAGCCAATTGGGATAATGAAATTGAAGTGGCGCTTTAATTTTATTTTCTCTGCACTTGTTATCTTTACAATATGCAACTTCCTTCATCACTTCTTGAAAATGCAGTAGCACAGTTTTCCAAACTTCCGGGCATCGGAAAAAAAACAGCATTGCGTTTGGTATTGCATTTATTGAAACAAGATGTAAATGATGTGCAACATTTTAGCGAAACAATTGCTAAGATGCGCAGAGATATAAAATTTTGCCAACGCTGTAACAATATCAGCGACGGAGATATTTGCAGCATTTGTGCCAACTCGTTCCGCAAACAAAATATGATTTGTGTGGTTGAAACAATCCGCGATGTTATTGCCATAGAAAGCACACAACAATATAACGGCACTTATCATGTATTGGGCGGAATAATTTCTCCACTGGATGGAATTGGTCCCGATCAATTAAATATCGAATCATTAATTCACCGCATAGAAAAAGAGCATACAGAAGAATTGATTTTTGCATTGAATCCCAATATTCAGGGCGATACTACCATTTATTATATTCAAAAGAAGATCGCTCATTTCGATTGCCGTGTAACTACGATTGCACGTGGCATTGCATTTGGTGGTGAATTAGAATATGCCGATGAAATGACTTTAGCTAGAAGTCTTGCCAACCGCCTGCCCGTACAGCAATATGTAAAATAATCTTAGAAAAAATATTGCATTTTGTTTATGTGCGTTAACGTAAGAAATCCGCATTGCTTGTTACTATTTTCTCTTGCCAAGATAATCACAGTTAGAAAATATTGCTAATCAGAGTATGCTTTTTAATGACTGAAAAAAGATAATGTTTTAAAAAAAACATTAATAAAATTAAACGTATATTCTTTTTTTCTCGCTTACACATATAATTAAAACATCATTACAAAATCTTTAACACTCATAAAAAAGATTTAGCACAGTAATTGAAATGTGTCGGGCAACACTTTGTTTTAATCGGTAATCTATAGTAATAGAAAAAAAATCGACTATGAAAAAAATTATTTTAATTTGTTTTGCTGCCTTAGTTGTTTACGCCTGTAAACATGAAATTATTGTAACCAAAACTGTTCCTACAAATTTAATTTACGTTCCAACAAGCTCAACTGTTTTATCGGGAACAGCAGGTAATTCTGCTACACCAACCATTGATAATGGTGGCGACGCAGTTGTTTTTACCATTACAAATACAAATGATGCAGGTATCAGCATCAACAGTAAGACAGGCGTGATTACGTGGAGCAGTACTGTTGCAGTGGGTACTTATAATATTTCGGTTACTGCTACAAACAGTATCGGAAGTACTGCCACAACTTATGTATTAAATGTAAACAGTAGTGTGACAGCGCCGTCCAGTCTCGTTTACACACCGGCAAGCAGTACTGTTGTAACAGGTACATCGGGTAATTCAGTTTCACCATCAATAAATACCGGTGGCACTGCAGTTACATATTCTTTATCCGGTACTGTTCCTTCAGGTATCAGCATAAATAGTTCAACAGGTGTGATCAGTTGGAACAATACCGTTGCTGTTGGGGTGTATAATCTTTCTGTAAAAGCAACAAACAACATTGGTAGTACATCCGGTGCTTATACTTTAACTGTAACACAAACACAAACTGTTGTTGCGCCTTCCAGTTTCTTATACAGTCCTGCAAGCAGCAGTACAACACAAGGAACAGCGGGTACATCAGCAACACCAACAATCAATAATGGTTTAGGAACTATTACATACAGCCTTAGCGGAACTGTACCTGCAGGTGTATCTGTTAACAGTGCAACCGGGATCATCAGTTGGAGTGCATCTGTTGCAATAGGTACTTATAATCTTACCGTCAAAGCAACAAACAGTGCAGGAAGTGTTACAACAAATTATTCTTTAACTGTAACAGCTGCGCCCGTAGTTACCGGTGTTTGCTTCTCATCACAAATATTACCATTGTATCAAAGTTATTGTGCACAGGCAGGTTGCCATGATGCAACATCTGCAAAAGAAGGTGTGATCCTGAATAGTTATTCAAACATCATAAAAGGTATTAAAGCTAATAGCCCGAGTTCAAGTAAGTATTATACTATTATTGGAGGAAGCATGCCACCAAGTTCAAGTGCACAGATGA
>JAGWPQ010000229.1 GCA_028877045.1 Bacteroidota bacterium
GCCACATCTTTTTCGCTTTTATTGCCACCTAATATTTTTGATAAAATGTTCAACATATCATTAGTTCTGTTATAATAAATAATTGTTTGGCTTTTCAAAAACGGTGCTACAAATATTTTATGGTCAAATTGGCACTATTTTTAAAGGCCGCCAAAGGTAAAGAATTTGGGGGTTGTACGACAGCAAGATTGATTGCTGAGAAGCTTTATCAATAACTTAACGATATTTAAATACCATTTTGCCGGTCATCAAAAAAACGCTGTAAGCCTTTTGCAGAAAGAATTTCCACAGATTTTTATGGATGGATGGAATTTAGAGGCTTTTCTGTTACTTTTGCTGCCGATTAAAAACAGGTTCAAAAAGTTTATAAGGTTTAAAAAGTTCATCAATCACTGACGAATATGATTAAACCAATAAACCAATAAACTAAAAACTTTTATTTCAAATGGCCGGTCAGTTAAAAGAAGTTCGTAACCGTATTAAAAGTGTGCAGGGCTCGCAACAAATTACCAAAGCAATGAAATTGGTGAGTGCCGCTAAATTACGCAAAGCACAGGATGCAATCATTCAGATGAGACCTTATGCAAAAAAATTGCAGGAAGTTCTTACCAATATTGTTAGTAATGCTGATGGTGGTTCAAGTTTAAAATTAGCCGAAGAAAGAAATATAGAAAAAGTGTTATTGATCGTGATCACCAGCGACAGAAGTCTGTGTGGTGCCTACAATTCAAATATCATAAAATTGGCAAAACAAACTATTGCCGATAAATATGAAGCAGCTTATAAAAAAGGTAATGTGACCATCTGGAACATTGGCAAAAAAGGTTATGAAGGATTAACAAAACTGGGTTATAAAACCGATGCAACTTACAGAGACCTTTATCACCATCTAACTTTCGAAAATGTGCAGGTTGCTTCTCAAGCTGCCGTGAAAGCCTTCGAGAATAAAGAGTTTGATGCAGTAGAAATTATTTACAGCGAATTTAAAAATGCTGCCACACAACGTTTTGCTGCCGAACAATTTTTACCTATTCCAAAAACACAAAATATTACTGGCACAAAAAAAGCTGACTTTATTTTTGAACCTGAAAGAGATGCTTTAATTGCTGAATTAATGCCCAAAATTTTAAACACACAATTATTCAAAGCTGTATTGGACGGTGGTGCAAGCGAACACGGAGCAAGAATGACAGCAATGGATAAAGCAACCGAAAATGCTAACGAGTTATTAAAAACATTAAAAATTTCTTACAACCGTGCAAGACAGGCTGCCATTACAACCGAACTTACCGAGATTGTAAGTGGTGCCGCTGCTTTGCAGGGATAGAACCCCATCCCCTGAAAGGATGTAATATTTTGTTTAACTTGACACTTTTAAACCTGAAACTTGGAACTTTCTTTAATCATACCTCATATTGAAGTGCTCATCTTTGCCAGTGAAAAACCACTGACAAGCTTGGAAGTTGTTGAACTCATCAACAATGCATTTGGTTTTATGGATGAACGTGTTTCATTGGATCAGGTGGAAAGTTGTTTGGAAGGTATTCGCGAAAAATATGCTTCCGAATTTTATCCTTTCGAAGTAAAAGAAAGTGGCGGTGGCTGGCAATTTTTAACCAAAAAAGATTTTCATAAAACCATTGCACAGCTGAATGGCGACAAGTTCCTGAAACGCTTATCCAATGCGGCTTTGGAAACATTGGCTATCATTGCGTATAAACAACCTATCACCAAAGGCGAAATTGAATCTATCCGCGGTGTGAACAGCGATTACAGCGTTCAGAAATTATTGGAAAAAGAATTAATTGTTATTGCCGGCAGAAATGAAAAAATGCCGGGCCATCCTTTGGTTTATACCACATCAAAAAGTTTTATGGATTATTTTGGCATCAATACTACCGCCGATCTGCCAAAGATCAAAGAAGTATTGGCCGAGCAAATGGTCGAAGGCACTATCATTAATCCTGAAGATTTTACGAGCAACACAGAATTGGATTTGGAAGAAGAAATAATTGTTGAGGAAGAAATAATTATTGAAGAAGAAACAGTTATTTCAATTACCGAAGATGGCGAGTTGATAGAAAAAAAAGATGATGAACATCTGGATGAAGAAACATCAACTCCCGAATAGCCTCAGCTAAAAATAATCCGACATTGCAGCAGTAAATTAAGATACTGTTATCTTCGCAACATGTCGCAACAATTATCAAACGAACAACTTCTTAGTGCCGCCAAAAAATTTGGCACGCCGCTGTATTTGTATCATGCCGAAAAAATTACAGAGCAATATCAAAAACTGCAAACAGCATTTTCAAAATCGGATGTAAAAATATTTTATGCCTGCAAGGCATTGACCAATATCAATATCTTAAAGCACATAAAATCAATTGGTGCAAATATTGACTGCAGTTCTATCAATGAAGTGAAACTCTCTCTGCATGCAGGTTTTACGCCTAATAACGTTTTATATACTTCGAACGGAATTGCTTTCGATGAAATTGAAGAAGCAAAAAATCTGGGTGTTCATATTAATATCGATAGTTTATCTAACTTAGAAAAGTTTGGAAAAAAGTACGGCCACAGCTATCCAGTTGGCATTCGTTTGCGACCCAATATTATGGCTGGTGGAAATTTAAAAATTTCGACCGGACATGATAAAAGTAAATTCGGCATCCCTATTGACCAGATAGAAAAAATTTTAGCACTTGTTAAAGAACATAATTTATTTATCAAAGACCTGCACATTCATACCGGCAGTGAAATAAAAGATGTGGAAGTTTTTGTAAAAGGAATTGAAGTGTTATTCGATATTATTCCGCATTTTCAGGAATTAGAATTTATTGATCTCGGTGGCGGTTTTAAAGTGCCGTACAAAGATGGCGATGCAGAAACCAACATAGAATTATTAGCATCGAAAGTAAAAGAAGCTTTCGATAATCATCCCAATCCAAATGGCAAACATTTGCAGATTTGGTTTGAGCCGGGCAAATATTTAGTGAGCGAATGTGGCTATCTGATCACACAGGTGAATGTGATAAAAGATAGTGCCAAAACGACTTTCGTTGGAGTGAACAGCGGCTTTAATCATTTGATACGGCCCATGTTTTATGATTCGTATCACCGCATTAAAAACATCAGTAATCCTGATGGCGAGAAAAAA
>JAGWPQ010000230.1 GCA_028877045.1 Bacteroidota bacterium
ATCATCAACATTTCCATCCTTATCCAATTGCAAAGTAATTTTTGCATGGCCCTCGATTCTTGTAACAGGTGAGATCAATATTTTTCTTTTGGGAAGACTATCCATATTTCAATTTTTTTACTTCACTTAAATTAGGGACACGATCGTTTAAAAATTCGAACAACACATAAAAAATAGTATCGGCATCGGGCGGGCAACCCGGTATCACAAAATCAACTTTTACCACTTCCTGCAACGGCACAACTTTATCGCGCAGCTTCAATAATTCGGGATGATTGGGTACCGAACCTTTTTTATCGTTGCTTACTGCTTTTACATATGCTGCTTCAAAAACATCTTCCAGCTCAAAATAATTCCGCATACCGGTGATGTTGCTGGTAACAGCACAATCACCCAATGCCACCAGGGCTTTCGCCTGTTTGCGGATATGATGGATTTCGCGTAAATGTTCATCGCTTGTAACCGAACCTTCCACTAAAACGATATCTACTTCGGGTAATTCTTTGCCATCAACAATGGGGCATTTAACAATGTCGGCCAGCTTTGCCACTTCTAAAATTCTTTCATCAATATCCAGGATACTCATGTGACATCCCGAACATCCGCCCAACCAAACTGTTGCTATTTTTTTCTTACTCATTTTCAGAATTTATTATTTGTGATTTGAAATTTGAAATTGATCCGCTTCGAAAACTTTCAAATCTCTAATTCAAAATTTTAATTTATTAGCCAGCTTTTGTATTTCAATTTTACTTTAGTTGCGTCGCACTCTTCAACGCTTTGTTCATTCTTCAGCAGGTAACCTGAAACTTGTAACTTGTATCTTTTACAAATTCATCTTTCTCTTCTCAATCAACTCCGTGATCATTTCAGGTTTCTTTTCCAATTGTCCCTGCACAATTGCCTTTGGCCAGATAGCGCCTGTTGGACAGGCATGCACACATTTACCGCATGAAGTACATGTTTCCGATTCGCCCCAGGGTGTATCGAAATCCGAGATGATCCTTACTTTATTGCCGCGGTTCATCACGTTCCAGTTATGTGCACCTTCTACTTCGGCACACACCCTCACACAACGTGTGCACATGATGCAGCGATTGTGGTCTAACACATACCATGCATGCGATGTATCAACATTGCATTGCGGAAATAGATAAGGGTAACGGATATGATCCATCTCTGTTTTATATCCCAGCTTTTGCAGATCGCATTTGCCATTGGCCACACAAACCGAACAAACATGATTACGTTCCGCATAAAATAATTCGCATGTGATGTTTTGATATCTTTTAATTTTTTCTGTTTGTGTTTTGATGACCATATTGGCTGCGATCTTTGTGGTGCAGGCCGATAATAATTTATTGATGCCTTCAATTTCGACCAAACATAAACGGCATGCACCAACATCGGTCAGGCCTTTCAAATGGCACATGGTCAATATTTCTATCCCGTTTTCCCTGCATATTTCCAGAATGGTTTTGCCGGCATCAACATCTAATTTTTTATCGTCAATAGTTACAGCTATTTTAGGCATGACTTTTTATTTTGTTCTTATTCTGTAATTCTGTTTTCATACTCGTTTCTGAAATGCCGCAGTGTACTCAGCAATGGATTTGGTGCAGATGCACCCAAACCGCATAAGCTGCATTCTTTAACATACACGGCTAATTCTTCTAATCTTTCCAAATCGATCGTGGTGCCTTTATCGTTGCAGATCTTTTGCAGGAGGTCGTGCATCATTTTTGTTCCAACCCGGCAGGGTACACATTTGCCGCAACTTTCATCCATACAGAATTCCATAAAATACCGGGCAACATCCACCATATCCGAACTTTTATCCATCACGATCAATCCGCCCGAACCCATGATAGAACCCAGGCTGATCAATGATTCATAATCCATCTTCACATCCAGATGTTCTGCAGGGATGCACCCGCCCGATGGTCCGCCTGTTTGTGCAGCTTTAAATTCGCCGCCACCCTGTATACCTCCGCCAATATCAAAAACAATTTCACGTAAAGTAGTTCCCATCGGCACTTCGATCAATCCCGAATAATTTATTTTCCCGGCCAAAGCAAATATTTTTGTTCCTGCACTTTTGGGTGTTCCGATTTCGCTGTACCATTCTCCGCCATTATTAATGACAGGCACGATGCTCGCAAAAGTTTCAACGTTATTGATCAATGTTGGTTTGCCCCATAAGCCCGATTCGGCAGGAAATGGCGGACGGGGTTTAGGTGTTCCTCTTTTTCCTTCAATGGATGCTATCAATGCTGTTTCTTCACCACAAACAAATGCACCGGCACCAATGCGCACTTCCACATCAAAAGAAAAATCGGTTCCTAAAATATTAGTTCCCAATAAACCTAATTTCTTTGCCTGTTTAATGGCCAATTCGATCCTTTTGATCGCCAACGGATATTCGCCGCGGATATAAACGTATCCTTTGTTTGCGCCCACTGCATAAGCAGCGATACACATGCCTTCCAATACACGGTGCGGGTTTCCTTCCAGCACACTTCTGTCCATGAATGCGCCGGGGTCGCCTTCATCGCCGTTGCATATCACATACTTTTGTTTGCTCACATATTTATAAACGGTTTCCCATTTTAATCCTGTTGGATAGCCGGCACCGCCACGGCCCCGCAAACGGCTTTGTTTTATTTCAGCGATCACATCTTCAGGACTCATCTGAAATAAAACTTTATCGAATGCCTGGTATCCGTCATTGGCTAAATAATCTTCAATTTTTTCGGGATTGATATGCCCGCAATCCTTCAATGCAATTTTCATTTGCTTTTTAAAGTAAGGGTCTTCTCTTGCATCGATGAATGGTTTGGGACGGGAATCGGCAAACAATAACAGATCTTCGATCGGCTTTTTTTCGATCAGCTGACTTTGTACGATTGCTTTAATATTACTGCAGTCAACTTTTTGATAGATCGTGTGGTCGGGTAAATATTTGATCAGCGGTCCCTGGTTGCATGGTCCCATACAACCCGTTGCAATTACTTCCACTTCATTTTCTAATCCTCTTGTTTTAATTTCTTCTTCCAGTTTTTTTAAAACATCTTCAGCGCCCGATGATATGCAGCCTGCACCGCAGCATACACATAATTTATGTTTGTACTTATTATAAATGTTTATTGCTGTTTCGGCCGTGATGATGGTTTGTAATTCTTGCCTGTTCATGACTCAACAATTTTAGCATTGATTTTATTTACAATTTCTTCGGCAGTTGCTTTTGCAAGAACCTCATCGTCTAATACAACAGCAGGTGCAAGCCCGCATGCGCCAATACAGCGTGCAACAGAGATACCTAATTTATTATCGGCACTGACCTGTCCGGGTTCCAATGAAAATTGATTTTCAATTTCGTTTAAGATGGCCTGTGCACCTTTTACATAACATGCTGTACCGGTACATACCAGACAGGTATGATCGCCTTTTGATTTTAATGAAAAGAAATGATAGAATGTAACTGTAGAATAAACCCTTGATGGCGGTAAATGAAGTTGTTTGGTAATATACTTCAGCACACTCATGGGTAAGTAACCGTAAGCATTTTGCGCTGTGTGCAAAATTTCTATCAATGCATCGGGTTTATAATTCTCTTTTTTAATTTTTGCGGCAATTAATTTTAATCGGGGGTCTTTTGCAAGTGCGGCATCTGTTGCAGGAGTTGCAGTTTTCATCAGTAATTCGATATTTGATTCGAAGAAATATTTTCCATGCTTGTCGATTAAAAGCGTAAGCGTTTTTTTAATTGACTTTGCAAAACTATTTATACAAACTATGCAGTACTATGATTTTAATCACGGAATTAAATGAAGTATCTCATAAATTACTGCAGCATTATTTAATGTTTATACAAATGTTAAAAAACAATAAATAGTTGTGTTATTAAAAATTCGTATGAAAGAAGTGCCGTGCTTAAAAACAAGTAAGCAACTGTTATGAGATGAACTGTCAATAAGCATATAGCGATGATCTGAATGATCTTTGAATGCCGGCATCAGATATAAACCAGGCAAGTTTCATCACCTTATTTTAATGTTTAGATAATCATAAACTTAGGTTTTACAATTCCGAAATGTATATCTTGTAACCATATCTGTCAAACTAAATAATATTCAATCAGAATCGGGATATGAACAACATTACTTTACTTGGTTTATTGGCTGCAACTTGTACAACAATATCTTTTTTACCACAGGCCATTAAAACAATTCAAACAAAAAACACTTCGGGCATTTCACTTTTCATGTATTCGCTTTTTGCTTTTGGTACTTTGCTATGGTTATTGTTCGGCATCTTTTCTACTAACATCCCGATCATTTCGGCTAATGCAATTACCCTTATTTTTTCGATCATCATCCTTGTCTATAAAATTAAATACAAATAAAAAATTAATTAAAAATGAGTACTTCTTTAAAACTCAAAGGGCAATCTGCTTTGGTCACAGGTGCCAATAGCGGAATAGGTAAAGGCGTTGCACTTGCTTTGGCAAAAGAAGGCGCCAATGTTGTTATTAATTATGTAACTCATCCTGAGGCGGCTCAGGAAGTAGTGAAAGAAATAGAAGATCTTGGAGGGAATGCAATAGCTATCATGGCCGATGTGAGTAAAGAAGATGAAGTGCAGCATATGTTTCAGGAAATGTTTGCACATTTTGGCACAATCGATATTCTTGTAAACAATGCAGGATTACAAAAAGATTCTCCTTTTAAGGATATGTCGCTTGCTGACTGGCAATTGGTTTTGAATATCAATTTAACCGGCCAGTTTTTATGTGCAAGAGAAGCGGTGCGTGAATTTATAAGACGAGGGTTAGTTCCCGAACGCAGTAAGGCATTGGGAAAGATTATTTGTATGAGCAGTGTACATGAAGTGATACCCTGGGGTGGTCATGTTAATTATGCCACATCAAAAGGAGGGGTGATGATGCTGATGAAAAGTATGGCACAGGAATTGGCTCCGCAGAAGATCCGCGTTAATAGTATTGGCCCCGGTGCTATTCAAACACCTATCAACCGCCCGGCATGGGACACACCCGAAGCATTGAACAGCTTACTTACTTTAATTCCTTATAACAGGATCGGTCAGCCTGAAGATATCGGGAACCTGGCCGTTTGGCTGGCAAGTGATGATTCTGATTATATAACCGGCACCACTGTTTTCATGGACGGTGGAATGACACTCTACCCCGGATTTAGTACAAACGGATAAATTGGATATTCATGAATGCAGAACAAGATCGTTTAAATGAGAACGCAACAAAAGAAGTTCCTTTAGAACTATGGGGCCCTTACCTAAGCGAAAGGCAATGGGGAACCGTGCGGGAAGATTATAGCGAGAATGGTGATGCATGGAATTATTTTTCGCACGATCATGCCAGAAGCCGCGTATATCGCTGGGGCGAAGATGGCCTGGCAGGTATATCGGATTACAATCAAAATTTATGTTTTTCCGTTGCTTTATGGAATGGCAAAGATCCCATACTGAAAGAAAGATTATTTGGCTTAACCAATGGGGAAGGGAATCATGGCGAGGATGTAAAAGAATTATATTATTATCTCGATAATATTCCCTCGCATTATTACATGCAGTATTTATATAAATATCCTGTCGCTGCCTTTCCTTACGAAGATCTGATCAACGTAAATAAAAACAGAAACAAACTTGAACCTGAATATGAAATTTTAGATACCGGTGTTTTTAATGATCAAAGATATTTTGATGTGTATGTAACTTATGCAAAGCAATCGGGCGAAGATATTTTCATAAAGATCGAGATCATGAACAGGTCTTCAGAAGATGCACCTATTACTATTCTGCCAACATTATGGTTCTATAATAAGTGGCAGTTTAACGGACTTAAACAAAAGCCGTCGCTTACTTTAATGGATGCAGGATCAGTTAAAGCAACACACGAGCAGTTAGGCAATTACTATTTTTATTTTCAGGAAACACCCGATGTTCTTTTTACGGAGAATGAAACCAATTTCGAAAAATTATTTGGCCGCCCCAACACAACAGCTTTTGTCAAAGATGCATTTCATGATGCCATTGTTCATAAAAAAAATCGGGATGCACTTAAAACAAAAAAAGAAGGCACTAAATGTTCGCCTGTTTATGAAAGAACTATTAAGGCAAAAAGTTCATGCACATTATTTTTAAGATTAAGCAATGTTGTTATAGCAGATCCTTTTAAGGAAGGTTTCGATGCTATCTTTACTACCCGCAAAAAAGAAGCAGACGATTTTTATAACGATATACTGCCAAAGAATATCACTACCGATGAAGCATCAATACGGCGTCAGGCATATGCAGGTTTATTGTGGAGTAAACAATATTATCATTTTGATGTGGAGCGATGGCTGAGTTCGGGCGATGGTATCACTTCGGCAAATGTGTCGAAACTGAATGGAAGAAACAGTGATTGGAAAACCTTAAAAAATCAGGATATCATTGTAATGCCCGATAAATGGGAGTATCCCTGGTATGCCGCATGGGACCTTGCTTTTCATTGTATTGCCATTGCTGCCATTGATCCGGTATTTGCAAAAAATCAACTCATCATTCTAACCAGGGAATGGTATATGAATCCCGATGGGCAAATACCTGCCTATGAATGGAATTTCAGCGATGTGAACCCACCCGTACAGGCATTTGCAGCGATGGAAGTCTATCGCATTGAGAAAGAGAAAAAGGGAAAAGGCGATATTGATTTTCTGAAAAAAATATTTCAAAAACTCATTATCAATTTTACATGGTGGGCAAACCGGAAAGATGCCAATGGCAATAATATTTTTGAAGGAGGTTTTCTTGGCTTAGACAATATCGCCGTATTTAACAGAAGCAGTTTGTTGCCCGGAGAAATTTCGTTAGAACAAACTGATGGAACCAGTTGGATGGGCATGTATGCTTTGAATATGATGGATATTGCTTGCGAGATAAGCATGTTCGATAAAGCTTTTGAAGATACGGTCACTAAATTTTACGAACATTTTATTTTAATTGCAGAGGCATTAAACGAATTTGGTCTATGGAATACTGCAGACAATTTTTACTACGATATTTTAAGCTTATCGGATAATAATATTGTACCACTGAAATTAAGATCGATCGTTGGCTTGTCGCCACTGTTTGCTGTTTCAATCATTCATCAAGACCAATTGAACCAATTGCCCGATTTTAAAAGAAGAATGGATTGGTTCATTCAATACCGGAAACAAAATAATAAGTATGTTGCCCAAAAAGAAAGTTTCGACGAACAGCAACTATTGCTTTCATTGGCGGATGAAAATAAGTTGACACAATTGCTTTCCACAATTTTAAATGATCGGGAGTTCTTGGCACCGGGTGGTGTCAGGGCTTTGTCTAAGTATTATGAAAGCAATCCTTACAGTATCCGGATAGGGAATGACACTTATTCTGTAAGTTATGACCCCGGTGATTCAACATCGGGTTTATTTGGCGGCAATTCTAATTGGCGCGGACCTGTGTGGATGCCGGTAAACTATTTAATGATAAAAGCCATTTTAAGATATGCCGACTTTTATAAAGAGGAATTAAAGATTGAATTCCCTTTGCATTCCGGAACATATATTTCTCTGAAAGAAGTGGCAGCCATTCTTATTGAACGCAACTGGTCGATCTTTTTAAAGAATGAAAATAAAGAACGCCCTGTTTTTGGAAATTATAACTGGTTTTATCAATTGCCCGAAAATCAGGGACTCGTTTTATTTTATGAATATTATCATGGCGATTCGTCAAGAGGATTGGGTGCAAGCCATCAAACCGGATGGAGCGCTTTGATTACTGC
>JAGWPQ010000231.1 GCA_028877045.1 Bacteroidota bacterium
TAAGGATATAAAAAGTTTTGCGGTAATATAAAACCCAAACATAAAGCAACACCAATGGCGCAAGTTGAATAACCTGCAAAGTCGAAAAATATTTGTCCCGAAAATGCAAGTACACCTATCCATGCATCCAATGCAGGCAATTTTGTTGTTGCACCAAATACGGCATTGGCAGTTGCAGATAACATACTATCGGCCAGCACAACTTTCATAAATAAACCCAATGACATTAATAGTAATCCTTCCAATAATTGTTTTTGTGTTGCTTTACGTGGCGATTCGAACTGAGGCACCAGTTGCGGCGGGCGAACGATTGGTCCTGCCACCAGGTGCGGAAAAAAGGTTACAAACAAAGAAAAGTCGAGCATTGATTTTACGGGCTCACTTTTCTTTTTATACATATCAATCGTATAACAAAGTGTGGTGAACGTATAAAAAGAAATACCTGCAGGCAAAATAATATTTGGTTTAGCAGGATGAAAATGCCAGCCAACTGCATTGACAATGGTTACAAAATTTTCTAACAGAAATCCGCCATACTTGAAGAAGCAAAGCATGCCAAGATTGCCTATCAAACTTATCACAAGCAATAATCTTTTTTTATGAATATTGTTTTGGGTGAACAATGCACGGCCAACAAAAAAATCAACCACAGTTGAAAGCCACAGTAATAAAATGAAAGGCGGATTCCATGCTGCATAAAAAATATAACTCGCCAATAAAAGATTTATCTTTTTTGTCTTCCATGAAAATGGAAGATTATGCAGAATCAAAATCAGTATAAAAAAAACAACAAAAGTATACGAGTTGAAAACCATAATTCAGAAGTTGGAGATGAATAATGTTTTTTAATTAGAATGAGTAAACCATTTTTGTTGATCCAAAATTTTTATTACTGCCGAAGTATATAAAACAGCATCAGTTGGTTTAAGATGCGACCATTCGGGACAAGTGAAATCCCTCAACTCCGGATAATCTTTGAAATGAATGCCATTGCATCCTGTGATGGATAATAATTTATCGTAGTATTCAGCCCTGGGATAACTGATGGGTTCATTTTCCCAATAACCACCACTGGAAGGAGTACGTGTAAATATCACTCTGCCGCCCCTTGCTTTTATTTTGGCAACATCTGTTTGCACTTCGTTAAATATTTTTTGAAGTGTATCTCCACTAACACCATGTTGTTTACTCAATGCACCAAACATGACCCATATATTTTTCACCTGTCTTTGCATGGAAGTGTCTTTCACAAAATCATCCGTCATCTTTTCCTGTCGTCTGAAATTAGTAGTGGTAAATTTTGGCGGCCACATTACAGCACCGTGAATACCCGGCCTGTTGGGTATGGGCAATCTGTCTAATAATGCATTTAAAGAAAAGAAGTCTTTATCAATAAATAATAATTGCGATTCTAATCCAAATCCAACCTCTGCGCTGAACTTTTGTGAAGGAGTAACTTCCTTCAAATACTTTAAGCGCTTGGTTAATTCCGCATCATCCACCGGTCTGAAAAATAATACCTCGGTAATATCAATGATCAATTTGCCTTTAAATTTTTCGTCAGCAGCAAGATTATCTAATGCAAGTCTGGGGTTGGAGCCTGCAATCGCAAGCTGAATCGCTTTTTCTCCGGTAGTTTTTTCCCAGGTTGGAATGTCTAAATCAAATTTGATACGTGATGACCCAATAAAAACAGTAGCATTTTCCTGTGGTTCATACACTTGAGCCCTGTTCTTTGCCCACAAAGGTTCATCATCATTATAGCCCAGAACATATCCTTTGCTATGCAAAAAATATTCCCAGCCAAAAACAGACGTTAATACAATTACCAGCATTAAAATCGCAGATTTAAGGAGAGATTTTTCAGCCATTAGTTTTAGTTTAAAAATTATAATTTAAATAATAGCATCTTAACCGAAAGCAAATCAGTCACAGGAATGGGATAAAGAAAATGGAATTAAAAGAGACGTAACTCTTTATGGTGTTTTAAGCCTTGTTATTTTGGTATAAAAACTAAATCTAAAAATAAAAACTTAATAAACAAAGTTTTTTAAATAAAAAATGATTTTTGTCATGTTTCTAAATAATTGAAACAAATGTTTATCTGCTTCAATTTTATTGATCCTGCCCATACTTATCTCTTTGCAGAATATTTGATGGTTATCCTGACGATTAACCATTCGTGAACATGAACAAATACTCGCTGACCGATTTTGTTGCTAAAGCATAATAATGCGATCATAAATTCATTAGTTTTATTTCCACCTTTATTTAAAACACCGCTTATGACCAACAAATCATTTTCTTCTGTCATAATTATTTTTACTGCTTTTTTATTTAGTAACTGCACACCAACAAAAAAATTAACGGCAATCATTCCAACAATCGCACCATCGGCTATGAAAGAATTTCGTGCTGCATGGGTTGCAACCGTTGCCAATATTAACTGGCCCAGCAAACCCGGACTCAGCACCCAACAACAAAAACAAGAAGCTGTTGATCTGCTGGATTTTTTACAAAAACATAATTTCAATGCAGTGATCTTGCAGGTGAGGCCGCAGGCAGATGCATTGTATAAAAGCGATATAGAACCATGGAGTTATTACCTCACAGGCGAACAAGGTAAGGCACCTGATCCTTATTACGATCCGCTTGAATTCTGGACCAAAGAAGCACACGATCGTGGTTTGGAATTGCATGTTTGGCTAAACCCATACCGCGCTTATCATCCAAAAGGAGGTAATATCAGCGATCAATCTATCATCAAAACAAATCCCAATTTAGTTGTATATCTTAAAGAGGGTTATTGGTGGATGGACCCTTCGCAAAAAGAAGTACAGGACCGAACAACAAATGTTGTGATCGATCTGGTTAAGCGCTATGATATTGATGGCGTTCACTTTGATGATTATTTTTATCCTTATCCCGAATATAATTTGAAAGAAGATTTTCCCGACAGTGCCAGTTATGCAGCTTATAAAAATGGAGGAGGAAAATTATCGAAAGGCGATTGGCGAAGAAAAAGCGTGAATGATTTAATTGAACGCATTTACAAAGAAATGAAAGCCACAAAACCTTATGTAAAATTTGGATTGAGTCCTTTTGGTATCTGGCGTCCCGGTTATCCTGAATCTGTTGGCGGATTTGATCAATACGAAACTTTATATGCCGATGCAAAACTGTGGTTGAATAAAGGCTGGATAGATTATTTTACACCTCAAATATATTGGCCCATCAAACGCTATTCACAAAGTTTCCCTGTTTTATTGGGATGGTGGAATGGTGAAAATACAAAACAACGACACTTGTGGCCGGGCATTTCTGTTGGCCGTGACACCAGTGCAAGATCTGTTGACGAAACCATCAATCAGATCATGATCGCAAGAGGCATGTTGCCAAAAAGTAAAGGCGTGGTGCATTGGAGTATTTCATCAGATATAAAAAATCCAAACCTTGTCAAAGCCTTGGATGCAGGGCCTTACAAAGAAGCAGCACTTGTTCCCGCAAGTCCATGGCTTGATAAATCAATCCCCGAAGCACCGGAAGTTTCCATTACAAAATCAGTTGATAGTTTACAGATCAGTTGGACACATCATAATGCTGCATCCGTTTTTCGTTGGGTGATCTATTATCGTTATGGAAATATGTGGAGTTATAAAATATTAAATCGTAACGACAGATTCTTACAAATTAATTTAAAAGGAGGAACAGATAAAGCACCTCTTGAACTTAACCGGATTGCAGTAAGTGCAGTTAGCCGAACAGGCAATGAAAGCAAGTTGACAGAAATGGAAATAAAATAATTAAAACAATTGATCGATCATCAAAATGTTTTGAGCTTACATTTTATTTTCATTTTGCATCTGCATGATTAATTTTTCTACGTCTTCTTTTTTACACAATGCAGTGCCGTTATTCATCGTTGCCGCAGTGCCGAAAGCAACACCGTATAATAAAACATCGCGCCATTTCAATCCGAGCGACAAAGCATACACCATTCCTGCCACCATGCTGTCACCTGCTCCCACCGTGCTTTTCACTGTAACCGTTGGTGGTACGATTTTATAATTTTCTTCGCCGGTAACTAATATCGAAGCTTCTTTTCCCATCGACACCACCACTACTTCCGAACCTTTTTTACTGATAATTGATCTTGCCGCTTCTTCGGCTTCATCAGGTTTTAATTCTTCTTTTCCGTATAATAAACTCAGCTCATTTAAATTGGGCTTTATCATATATACGCCTTCTTCCAATGCATGTTGCAATGCTTCACGTGATGTATCGACAATTAATTTTGCATTTGCTTTTTTTGCGATGTACGACATCCTTCCAAAAAAATCCGGTGGTACTCCTTCGGGCAAACTGCCACTGGCAACAACATATTCGTAGCCGCTTTGTTTCTCTAATCTTTTAAGAAACAATTTCCAGTCTCTTTCGCGCAGCGGCTGGCTTTCCATTCCAAAACGATATTGCAATCCTGTTGATTTTTCAACAACAATGATATTGGTTCTTGTATGTGTTTTTACAGGAACAATCAATGACTGAATTTTTTCCTCGGTCAGTAATTTCTTAAAAAAATTTCCGTTGAATCCTCCTGAAAAATACATGGCTATACTTTCACAACCCACGTGCGATAAGGCTCTCGACACATTAATACCACCGCCGCCGGGTTCGTAAGTTGGATGTACACAGCGTAATTTTTTTTCCGGGACTACTTTATCTGTTGAAGTTGTTTTATCGATCGCAGGATTTAATGTAACCGTAATTATCTTATTCATCATCGAAATTTAAAAAGGATATTTTGAAAAATTCATTTTCAAAATTACATATCATTCAGTAAAACTGTTGATGAAATAAAATAACAATGTTAAAAACTAATGTCGCTCAATTTGTGTTTTTAATAATTTTCTTGCAAAGTGAATGCGGCTTTTAATGGTACCCAACGGTTCGTGAAGCATATCGGCAATTTCATGATATTTATACCCGTCAAAATATAGCAAAAAAGGTTTTTTAAAAATATCGGGTAGTTGATAAATAGCAGCCTGCACTTCTTTCATATTCATTCTTGCAACAGCATCATTAGCAACAGCAATTTGAGTTGAGTTAATGAAATATTCATTTACTGTGCTGTCCGAAACTGTTTGTTGTTTGGCGAGACGGCGATAATTATTGATAAAAATATTCCGCATGATGGTGTATAACCACGCTTTAATATTTGTTCCAACATTGTATTTTTCTTTATTGGCCAATGCCCTGTACAATGTTTCCTGGATCAGATCTTTCGCCTGCTCCTGATCGCGGGTTAAAGTGATGGCGAAAGGTTTTAAGAATTCGGTATTTCTCAATAATATTTCGCTGAAATCTAAGGTTAACATGATATTGTTTTTTGTGTCGGTGCTTAACAAATATCTCATAAAAAAATAATCGCTTATTTCCTATTCTGGGAAATTATGATTAACGGTTAAGATATTGAAGTGTTAAATGCATTTAACGATTTTATTGTGACAAATAATTTTGAGTTTTAACGACATCAAACTATACAAATAAAAAAGTCCATCGCAGAAATACTGTGATGAACTTTCAAAATGTAAACGATCAAAATTTATAGTTTCAACCGGCGCAAATATTCGCCATAACCGCTCTTCGAATATTTATCGGCTAATGTTAATAATTGCTGATGATTGATGAAACCCATACGGAACGCCACTTCTTCGATACACCCTACCTGCTGGCTTTGTCTTTTTGCGATCACACGAACAAATTCGCTTGCATCGTGCAACGAATCGAAAGTACCTGTATCTAACCAGGCAGTACCGCGATTCATCACACCAACTTTTAATTTTCCCTGTTTCAGGTATTCACGGTTCACATCAGTAATTTCATATTCGCCTCTTGGTGAAGGCGCAATATTTTTTGCGATCTCAACAACATGGTTATCGTAAAAATATAAACCGGGAACAGCATAATTTGATTTAGGTTGTTTTGGTTTTTCTTCGATAGAAACAACATTAAAATCTTTATCAAATTCAACCACACCATATCTTTCAGGATCATTCACTTCATAAGCAAACACTGCAGCGCCTTCTACATTACTGAACGATTGCACCAATTTGCTAAAACCTGCACCGTAAAAAATATTATCGCCCAATACCAATGCCACTTTATCGTTGCCGATAAATTTTTCTCCGATCACAAATGCCTGTGCCAATCCGTTTGGAACGGCCTGCACTGCATAAGAAAATTTGCAACCCAATTCATTTCCATCGCCCAATAATCTTTGGAATTGAGAAGAGTCTTCGGGCGTTGTAATAATTAGTATTTCGTTGATACCTGCTAACATTAAAACCGATAGCGGATAGTAGATCATCGGCTTATCATAAATAGGCATCAATTGTTTACTGATCCCTTTTGTGATGGGATATAATCTGGTACCGCTTCCACCTGCGAGAATTATGCCTTTCATTAATTTCTGTTTATTGGTTTATTAGTTTACTGGTTTATTTGTCTATCGGCTTTGTTCGTAACACAATTATTCCTGTACACTAAAAATTCAAACTATCTTTTATTTCTTTAAATGTTGGAAGTATTTTGTCTTTATCCGATAACAATACTTCTTCCTCTTTTATTTGCCAATCGATATTCAGATCAGGATCGTTGTAAATGATCCCACCTTCGGATGCTTTATTATAAAAATTATCGCATTTATAAAAGAAGGTA
>JAGWPQ010000232.1 GCA_028877045.1 Bacteroidota bacterium
TAATATAATAAATGATGTCATCTTCTTCAGTGTGTTTGCGCAGCCAATAGTATGATGGCCGGTATTGTTGCATGAATGTTTCTAAAGAATCGTTAGAAAGACTTGTGTATTTAGCGATAAATACAGGAGTAAAACGATAATTAATATATTGTTCCTGTTCTATCAAATCAAACAAGCTGATCGTTTTTCTTTTTCTTTTTTCCCTGTTGTAAAAATGGTCAAGATTGAGACCTATGCCGGCACCGGAATTGGCATTTGAAAAAACAGGCAGGGTATGTTCGCCCATTGTTTCAAAAAAATCTTTTCTTCTTTTGATACTGTCCAGTTGATAAGCCGATAGTTTGATTTTTCCATACACTGTAACTTCTGCCAAACTTCTGGTCAATGGAGATAAAAAAATGTGCAAAGTATCGGCCTGTGTATTTTTTTCATTCATTAAAAGAGTATCAAAATTATAACCAACCGAAGCAACTGATAATAAATGATTTAATGAAATTGAAATTTTGAAATAACCGTTTTTATCAGATAGAACAGTTTGGTGTGTATTCATGTTTGTAATGCTTGCAAAGGGAAGCGGTTGATGGGTGATGCTGTCTTTAAGTGTTCCTTTAATCACCTGATTACTTTGCGAATAGGAAGCAAATGCAGCTAAACAGAAAACAGAGAAAAAAAGGATCTTCGTCATAAAAAATTATTTAAACGAAGATAAGCTTAGCCTGCAATTATTTTGGAACTATTGAAAGAAGAGGCGAATTTGCTTTTGTTTAACAGGCTAACAAATGTTATTTAGGAATAAAAATTTTTTATTCCATCTGATTGCTGCATCAAAATATTCACTACTTTGCCCATGATTGGCTTAAAATATAGTATATGTTTTCGGTGGATTAACATTAAGTGTAGACTTAACAAATATTTTTCTATTTGTACCTAAAACTTATTTGTTGCTTTCGATAAAATAGCTAATTTGTAAGCCCTTTTAACATATTTAGAATATGCGTTGTTAATTCGAAACATATTTTAGATAAAATAGTAAAACAAATTTTTTAACCATTGTAATTTCAAAAACTAAAATCAATTGAATCATGGCTGACATTAAACCAACTGCTACTAAAGCAACAACTTCTGTTCAACCTAAGAAGGGTGGTAATTTAATCTCATTGATTGCGCCATTTGTATGTATCGTATTAGGATATGTAATCTGGCGTTTTGTATTAGGTAATCCTTCAAACTTTGCAAAACCGGATGCTGATCCAAGCCATTGGTTTTGGCCTGATCATGCACTTCCAAAAGGCGCATTTGTAAAAATGTATGAAGGTGGTATTCTTGTACCATTATTGATTGGTGCATTTTTAACTGTAATCACTTTCGTGATCGAAAGATTCTTAACTGTTGCAAAAGCTGCAGGTACTGGAAGTATTCAGGAGTTTATCCGTAAAGTGCAATTTCATTTGGCAAACAAAGATGTTGATAAAGCAATTGCTGAATGCGACAAACAAAAAGGAAGTGTTGGTAATGTAATGAAAGCAGGTCTGCGTCGTTACAAAGAAATGATTCATAATACCGAATTAGATACAGAACAAAAAATATTAGGTATTCAAAAAGAAGTTGAAGAAGCAACAGCTTTAGAATTGCCAATGTTGGAAAAGAATTTAGTTTTCTTATCTACGATTGCTTCCATTGCAACATTGTTAGGATTGTTAGGTACGGTAATGGGTATGATCCGTTCATTCTCAAAATTAGGTGATGAAGGCGGTGGAGATGCTGCACGTCAGTTATCACAAGGTATTTCTGAAGCACTGTTTAATACAGCTTTGGGTATCGGTACATCTGCTGTGGCGATCGTATTCTACAACATCTTCACAACAAAAATCGATGCTGTTACTTATGGTATTGACGAATCTGGATTCACTTTAACACAAAGTTTTGCTGCTAACTATAAATAATCCTTGATTATTTATATGGAAAAAGGAAAGCTTTGAATCTTAATTGTGAAAACATTTTTTAAATAACAAACTATGGCCAGACCTAAGATACCTCGAAAGAGTACAAACATAGATATGACGGCAATGTGTGACGTGGCCTTTCTTTTGTTGTCTTTTTTTATCTTAACAACAAAATTTAAACCGGCTGAAGCAATTACAGTTGCCACACCCAGTTCGGTAGCTGCAAAAGTTGCACCTGATAAAGATTTCGTTCTTGTTACATTAGATAAAAACGGGAAAGTTTTTTTATCAATGGATGATGAACAAAAGAAAGAGTTTATTGCCAATACATTGAATACAACAAAAAATTTGGGAATAGATGTAAATGCTTTTAAAAAAGCAGGATTTATAGGAGCACCGTTTAGCCAGTTAAAATCATTTCTTCAAATTCCTGAAGAGATGAGGAAAGGAGATGCTTTACCGGGAATACCAACTGATACAACTAAAGGATCAAATGAATTGGTTGAATGGATGCGTTTGGTAAATGAAGCTTATCAGGGTACTAAGATGAAAAACCTTTTATTAAAGGGAGATAATCTTGCAAAATACCCGGCTTTCAAAAGCATTGTAGATGCGTTTAAGAAAAACGACTTCTTGAAATTTCAAATGATTACCAGTCCGGAAAGTGTTCCTATTGGTTCTGAACTTTGGAAGAATAATCAGAAAGGTGAAAAGAGAGAAGATTAGTAAACATTATTTCTAACAAATAAAATTACTGCACAATGGCAGAATTAGATACCTCCAGTGGCGGTGGGCATAAGAAAGGACCAGGGGTCAAGAAAAGCAAGAAACTATCAACACGTGTTGATTTAACACCGATGGTGGATCTTGGATTCTTGCTTATCACTTTCTTTATTTTCACCACGACCATGAGTCAGCCAACGGCAATGCGGCTTATTTTACCGAAGGATACCGATAAACCTGAAGACCAGAATAAAGCAAAAGAATCGGGAGCATTTACTATTTTATTGGGTAAAGACAATCACGTTTTTTACTATGAAGGTATTTTGACAACTGAAAATGCTTCAGCTAATTTTAAATCTGCTAATTTCAGTTCGGGTGATGACGGTATTCGTAATGCCATCCTTAAGAAAAAAGCAAACACAATCGAAAAAGATTTAGTGGTTGTAATTAAACCAAGCGATGAATGCACTTATAAAAATGTAGTTGATATTTTAGATGAAATGTCTGTTAATGTTATCAAGCGTTATGCATTGGTAGATATTTCAGATGTTGAAGCTAAATTGGTAAAAGCATCAGAAGGTGCTGCAACTGCTAAATAAATTTGTGAAATTTTCATCTATTTGAATCTTATTATTAAAGACCTTACTAATGGACGTAAATAAAATTTTAACCGCCGATTTTCTCGACATTCTTTTTGAAGGAAGAGATAAAGAATATGGCGCATATAATTTGCGCAGAACTTACAACAACCGGTTGCGAAATGCGTTAGTTGGAACTATCGTGATTTGCATACTTCTTATTGTTGGTTCATTACTGGCAAATTCTGTTAAGAAAAAACAGAATCAAATTTTCGTTCAGGATGTTTCATTGGAAAATATGAAAACAGAAGAAAAAAAGCCTGAACCGCCAATACCTCCTCCTCCACCAAAGCAAGAGCCGCCAAAAGTTGAGATTACTAAATTCACTCCTCCAAAAATTGTAAAGGATGAAGAAGTAAAACCCGAGGAAGAAATCAAGGAAGTAAAACAATTGGAGGATACTAAAATCGGTACAATTAACCAGGAAGGCGAAAAGGACCTTGGTGTTGTTGCTCCGGTTGTTGAAAAAGGTACAGGTGTTGTAGCTGCACCTAAAGAAGAAGACTATGATAAAATATTTACTGTAGTTCAAATCCCTGCTGAATTTCCCGGTGGATTGCCTGCATGGACAAAATATCTGGAACGTAATCTTAACAGAGATTTGCCGGTTGAAAATGGTGCACCTCCCGGAAAATATACTGTTTATGTAACTTTCATTGTTGACAAAACAGGTGGAATAAGTGATGTTCAGGCCGAAAATGATCCAGGATACGGAACCAAGGATGAAGCGATTAGAGTTATTAAAAAAGGACCAGCCTGGAAGCCCGCTATTCAAAATGGACGTAATGTAATTTATCGTCACAAACAAGGAATTACATTTGTGGTTTCAGAAGAATAAAGTATATTTTATAAGCTATTTTAATCATTTAAAAAATGATATAATCCCTTTTTTTTAAAAGGGATTTTTTTTTACTTTACAGTAGAAAGTTCCTGTAATTGTTGCTCCTCTTGCCAAGACAAAAGCGCATCTGTCAACAAGTTCACAGGTGATATAATCACCTTAAAACTTAAAAGATGGAAATCAATAAAATCCTTTCAGCCGATCTGCTTGATATTATTTTTGATGGCAGAAATAAAACTTACGGAGCCTATAATCTCCGCAAGACTTATCCCAACAGATTAATTGAGGCCTTATTAATAACAACTGCATTATCTGTTGTTATAATGATAATACCCAAACTTGCATCTCTGCAAACAAAACAGCAAACAGTGCAAATGTTAGTGAGAGATGTTTCATTGGAAGATTTGAAACAAGATCAAAAAAAAGCAGATGAATTGCCGCCACCTCCGCCACCTCCCAAACAAGAGATCCAAAAAGTTGAAATAACAAAATTCACACCTCCGTTAATTGTTAAAGATGCTGAAGTAAAGGAAGATGAAGAAGTAAAAGAAGTTTCAAAATTGGTTGATACAAAAATTGGTACAATTAATCAAGAAGGGGTAAAAGATGAAGGTATAGTAGCTGCACCCGTTGAAACAAAAGGAACCGGCGTTGTGGTGGCCCCTAAACATGAAGAGGATTATGATAAAATTTATACTATTGTTGAAATAGCAGCTGAGTTTCCCGGTGGACAAAGTGCATGGATAAAATATCTGGAACGTAATTTAAACAGAGATATTCCTATTCAAAATGGCGCACCGATAGGAAAATACATTGTTACACTCTCTTTTGTTGTTGACAAAAATGGGGTCATCAGCGACGTTAGAGCGGAAAATGATCCTGGATATGGAACCAAAGAAGAAGCCATACGTGTAATTAAAAAAGGGCCTGACTGGCGACCTGCAGTGCAAAACGGCAGAAATGTAAATTACAGACATATTCAAAATATAGTATTCGTTGTAGCTGAATCAGAATAAATATTTACAGGGCTATGGTTAAGGAAACAGGTTGTTTGTGAATAATGAACAACCTGTATTGTTTTCTACAATTGCTTTCAGTTATTTTTGATAAAAAATTAAATGCTCGGAAAACTCTCAAATTGGGATGATACAATTGTTGCACTGGCTACACCGCCTGGCATCGGTGCCATTGGTGTAATAAGAATAAGCGGCGATAAGGCAATTGAGATAATTGATGAAATGTTTCCTTCAAAAAATTTACAGTTGCAGGCTTCGCATACTTTACATGTTGGATTATTAAAGAATGCTGATGAAGTGCTTGATGAAGTTGTGATCTCTTTATTCAAATCTCCCAAATCATATACCGGTGAAAATGTTATTGAGATAAGTTGCCATGGTTCTCCTTTCATTCAGGAAAAAATAATTCAGGCAATAATTTCAAAAGGTGTTCGAATGGCCAAGGCAGGCGAGTTTACACAAAGAGCTTTTTTAAAAGGTAAATTAGATTTAACACAGGCCGAAGCTGTTGCAGATTTAATTGCAAGTAA
>JAGWPQ010000233.1 GCA_028877045.1 Bacteroidota bacterium
CGTACCGTCATCAACAATGCAATCAATTATTTCGAGCATGTCGTAAGGCTTGCTGTTGTTGGCAGAAATTATTTTATAAATTTCTTCTGCTTTTCTTTTCGGTAATGTTGAAGTAATTCTGTCAAAACCTGCTTTTGGTTGTTCGCCTAATTTGTCAATGATTTTTTTTATGTGATCGAGACAATCTTTTTCTGTCTTGAATTTATAATCGGCAATGCCGCTTATTTCTGTGTGTGTTGCAGCGCCACCCAATTTTTCATTATCTATGTCTTCGCCAACGGCTGCTTTCACCAAATAAGATCCTGCTAAAAAAATTGAACCGTTGCCTTCTACCATTAATGTTTCATCGCTCATGATGGGCAGGTAAGCACCACCTGCAACACAAGCACCCATCACTGCTGCAATTTGTGTAATGCCCATGGCACTCATCTTGGCGTTGTTGCGAAAGACCCTTCCAAAATGTTCTTTGTCGGGAAAAATTTCATCCTGCATAGGCAAAAAAACACCGGCACTATCAACCAAATAAATGATAGGTAATTTATTTTCCATCGCAATTTCCTGCATGCGCAAATTCTTCTTACCTGTTATCGGAAACCATGCACCTGCTTTTACGGTTTGATCGTTTGCAACAACAACACATTGCCTTCCGCTGATATAACCAATGCCTGCAACAGTGCCGCCGCTGGCACATCCGCCTTGCTCTTCATACATTTCAAAACCCGCAAAGCTGCCGATCTCTGTAAACGCCGAACCCTTGTCCAGCAAGTACTCTATGCGTTCCCTTGCAGTTAATTTATTTTTTTCTCTTTGCTTATCGATCGATTTTTGCCCACCACCCAATTTAATGATCTCAAAATGGTTTTGCATTTCCTGCACTTTCTTCTTCATCCAATTTTCATGTGCATCTTTTATTTCATTCATAAACGAACGGTTGTTAGTTTAACAAAGATAACGAATGCCAAGTTCAAAATTGTTTGTCATCAAGAATTGACGAATCAAAAAAAATCTCACCGGTTTGGTGAGATTTTTTTGTTTCATTTTATTTAAAGTCGCCGGCATAGATCAGCACAATTTTAGTTGGATCGATATATTTTCGTAATACCTCATTTACTTCTTTTGTCGTTAAAGCTTTTACTTTATTTTCTAATTCGGTAGCCTGCGAAAGGTCTCTGTCATCAGCCAAATATGAATTTAAATTATACACAACAAAATTGTCAACACCCAAATAAGTTTTGCGTTGTTGCAACCAACTTGAAACAGATTTTTTTAGTTCATCATCCTTAAATCCATCTTTAATTGCTTTTGCAATTTCTTCATGCAAAGCACTGTCTAATCTGTTTTTATAAAGTGGATTAAAGATCGCATACACTCCCCATGATGAAGCCGGATATTTATAATTTACAGAAAGATAAGAACCTGCACCATAACTCATCCCTTCATTTTCGCGTAAGCGTTGTGGGATGCGTGATGAAAGGAATGCGCCGCCACCCAACATTTCATTAGCCATTTCCAAAGCAGGATAATCGGCATCGGTTAATTTTAATTGAATATTGATGCCACCTGCAATTACCGCATTTTTTTTATCGGGGGTGATGATTGTTTCGGTACTTCCTGTTGTTGCAAAATGTTTTTCCTCTATTTCTTTGTAATCGCTTTTACTGTTAAATGAGTTAAAAGTATTTTCTAAGAAATGTTTTGTTGCCTCAACATTAAAATCTCCAACAAAGGAGCCTACACCATTATTGCTTCCGTAAAACGACTGATAAAAATTTTTGAGGTCATCAACAGAAACATTCTTTAAATCTTCGATCGATTCATCAACATTTTTTGGATACAATGGATGACCTTTTGGATAAGAAGACGTTTTTCTGGAGAGTGCATTGAAAGCAATAAATTGCGGATCGCTTTTTCTTGATTCGAG
>JAGWPQ010000234.1 GCA_028877045.1 Bacteroidota bacterium
CCCGTCATGCCGGGCATTTCAATGTCGAGTAATATCAAATCAACTAATTGTTCCTGCAAAATATTATATGCATCCATTGCATTTGCACATTCGCCAATAACTGTAATATCTTTTACCTGACTTACCAATTGTTTCATTGTAGTTATCGCAATTTTATTATCATCAACTATCAGGCAATTCATGACATAAAGGTAGGGGTTTGCTTATATGCGTATTTATATTAGATGCAACAAGTGAATAATTATTTTATCTATTTATTTTTTCACAGAATTGCATAAATCATTGTTGTAATTATTTTGCAGCATAATAATTTTTCTTTATTTCCTAGAAGCTGCCTTAAATATGGTTTATAATTACCATCGGTTATTTTTGAGCGGAACAAGGCGAATTTTGCAGTCATAGTTGGTTGCTATGGAGAAAAACTCAACGCAGTTGCAGCCAAAAAGAACCATGGAAAAACTAATCAATCATATTTAGACAGCTTCTTACATAAATGGTAATCATAGAAATATTTATTTGTGTAAGTTTGATGATCATGTTCATCATAAAATATTTATTATGAAAAAAATATTTTCAGCAATTATTTTATCTATGTCGTTACTTACGCTTTCAGCTCAATTAAAATATCCGGTTACAGCAAAGACAGATCAAACAGATAATTATTTCGGGACCATCGTAGCCGATCCGTATAGATGGTTGGAAAATGATAACAGCGATTCTACAAAAGCCTGGGTGAAAGAACAAAATATGGTTACTCATGCGTACTTCGATCAAATACCATATCGCGATGGATTCAAGAAGAGAATTGAAACAGTGAGCAATTATGCAAAATATTCGTCACCTCAAAAAAAAGGAGAGTGGTTTTATTTTTATAAAAATGACGGATTGCAAAATCAAAGTGTTTTATATCGTCAGCAAGGATTGGATGGAAAACCGGAAGTAGTGATCGATCCCAATAAATTATCGCCCGACGGCACTACACGTTTAATTGGTTTTGTGCTTAATAAAAAAGGCAATTATGCTGCATGGGGAATTTCGAAAGGAGGCAGCGACTGGCAAACTTATTTTGTAAGAGATATGCAAACAGGAAAAGATTTATCAGACGAGATTGATTGGGTAAAAGTTTCGGGTATTGCATGGCAGGGCGATGGATTTTATTACAGCCGTTATCCCGCAACAGCAAAGGGAAAAGAGTTATCTACAAAAAACGAAAATCATCAGGTATGGTTTCATGTTGTTGGAACAAATCAATCTGCCGATAAATTAATTTTCGAAGATAAATTACATCCGCAGCGTTTTCATACTGTTGGCACGAGCGATGATGAACGTTTTGTTTATTTAACCATCAGCGACAGAGGCAAAGGTTTTGATGGAAATGCTTTATGGTATATCGATAATCAATCTGCGGATAAAACATTTAAACCAATTGTAAAAGAAGCGGGCAAATTTGATTATGGTGTGATAGATAATATAGGTGATAAAATTTTAATTCAAACAAATGATGCTGCACAAAATTCTAAAGTGATAGAATTCGATCCTGCAAAGCCGCAACAAAAAGATTGGAAAACAATCATTCCCGAAAAGGCCGAGCCATTGCAGGGTGTAGGCAGTGTTGGCGGAAAATTATTTGTAACCTATTTAAAAGATGTGACCAGTCGCATTTATGTGTACGATTACAAAGGAAATAAAACCGGTGAAGTAAAATTACCTGCATTAGGAAATGCCGGTGGTTTTGGCGGAGAAAAAGAAGATACCTTTACTTTTTATACTTTCTCTACTTTTAATTTTCCGCCAACCATTTATAAGTATGATGTGGCAACCGATAAGAGTACGGTATTTCAAAAACCTGAATTAAGTTTTGATCCTGCCGATTATATAGTTGACCAGGTGTTTTATACGAGCAAGGATAAAACAAAGATCCCCATGTTCATTGTTGCAAAAAAAGGAATGATAAAGAATGGAAAGAACCCAACTATTTTATATGGTTATGGAGGATTTAATATTAGTATGACACCCGCTTTCAGTGCATTCTTAATTCCGTGGTTAGAACAGGGTGGTATTTATGCAGTGGCCAATATCCGCGGCGGGAGTGAATATGGCGAGAAATGGCACGAAGCAGGAATGAAATTAAAAAAGCAAAATGTGTTTGATGATTTTATTGCAGCCGGCGAATACCTGATCGCACAAAAATATACATCAACCAATTATCTGGCTTTGCGTGGCGGAAGTAATGGTGGATTATTAATTGGAGCAGTCATTAATCAGCGACCCGATCTGGCAAAAGTTGCGATACCGCAAGTGGGTGTGATGGATATGCTGCGCTTTCAAAAGTTTACCATTGGATGGAACTGGATCGCCGATTATGGCAGCAGCGATAATGCCAATGAGTTTAAAGCATTGTATGCATATTCTCCATTACAAAATATTAAGCAAGGTGTGCAATATCCTGCTACATTGATCACTACTGCCGATCACGACGACAGGGTAGTGCCTGCACATTCATTTAAGTATGCTGCAACCTTGCAGGAAAAGAATGCAGGTAAAAATCCTGTGCTCATTCGTATCGATACTAACTCAGGACATGGTGCAAGTAATATGGCAAAAAATATAGAAACAACAGCCGATATTTATTCTTTCATTTTATACAATATGGGAGTAACGCCAAAGTTTTAGAAATGTAGTCTTGAATGTGGTATAGTTATTCAGAGATAATTTCTTATTCTAGAAAACAATACTATGTTTTCATTAAAAATTTGTACAAAAAAGCCCCGTTCAATATCGAACGGGGCTTCATCATTATTCCTGATAAAAATTAATCGTCAATTTTTACTTTGCCCTTACTCTTTGCGATTACTTCTTCAGCAATATTATTTGGAGCAGGAGCATAATGAGAGAACTCCATGGTTGATGTGGCACGACCGGAAGATAAAGAACGTAATTGAGTTACATAACCAAACATTTCACTCAATGGAACTTTAGCTTTAATTACCTGTGCATTGCCACGGGTATCCATTCCTTCCAACATACCTCGACGTCGGTTTAAATCGCCTGTTACGTCTCCCATGTACTGATCAGGGGTAACTACTTCAACTCTCATGATAGGTTCTAATAAAACAGGTTTTGCTTTACGGCCAGCTTCACGGAAACCGCCTTTCGCACATAATTCAAATGACATAGAATCGGAATCCACCTGGTGGAAACTACCATCAAAAATCCTCACTTTCATTGTTTCAACAGGATAAGCTGCTAAAACACCTGTGCCCATTGAAGATTCGAAACCTTTTTGAATAGCAGGGATAAATTCTTTTGGAATAGATCCTCCAAAAATGTCGTTCTTGAATTGGAATCTTTTACCGGGATTTTCTGTTAACCATTCAGCATCTGCAGGACCGATAGAGAATTGGATATCTGCAAATTTACCACGACCACCCGATTGTTTCTTCAACACTTCACGATGTTCGATTGTTTGCTGGAATGCTTCTTTATAAGCTACCTGAGGATTTCCCTGATTAATCTCTACTTTAAATTCACGACGCATACGATCAACAATGATTTCCAAATGCAATTCACCCATTCCGCTTAAAATTGTTTGACCTGTATCTTCATCAGTTTTTACTCTTAATGTAGGATCTTCTTCAACCAACTTAGCAATGGCCATACCCATTTTATCAACGTCTTCCTGAGTTTTAGGCTCAACAGCAACAGAGATAACGGGTTCGGGTATAAACATATTTTCTAAAGCGATCGGATGATTTTCATCGCACAAAGTATCACCTGTTTTAATTTCCTTAAAACCTACTGCAGCCGCAATATCACC
>JAGWPQ010000235.1 GCA_028877045.1 Bacteroidota bacterium
AAGGAAAATATATTGCCTCCGAAAATGAGGCACCCGATCTAAGTTTTAATATGAAAGTGCGGGATGGTTATTTGGATTATGATAAAGCTCCTGCAACTTTAAAAAACATGTACGTTGATTTTTCTACTTCGTTGCCCAAATTAAATACAGATAGCCTGCATGTTAATTTGGATTCCTTGTATTTTAATATGGATAAGAGTTATCTCGCCACTCAATTTCATTTAACAGGATTGAATACCATGCTTATCAAATCAAGAGGCAGAGGAGAGCTCGACTTGCTGAAACTATCTCGTGGCATGGGTTTGCAGGGAATGGAATTGGCCGGTACTTATCGTTTGCAGTTTGATGCTGATGGAAAGTATCAAACAAAAATTGTTCAATCAGGGCTAAGAAAAAAAGATACAATTGTTACAAGCATTCCAAGTTTTCGTTTTACTTCCTCTCTGGAAAATGGATTTATAAAATATAAATCATTGCCAAAGGCAATCGAAAAAATAAGCTTTGTTTTAAATGCTGCTTGCCCCGACAATAATTATAAACATAGTTTATTGTCCATCGAAAATATTAATGCGAATGTGCTGAGCGATTATTTGAAAGGATTCATCAAAATAAAAGCCGGGGATGTTTTACAAGTCGATGCCGATATAAAATCGCTGTTTCATTTATCGGATGTGCAACAATTTTATCCGCTCGACAGTATGAGTTTGAATGGCGATTTGTTTGTTGATATTACTGCCAAAGGAAAATTTGATCAGAAGAAAAAAATATTTCCTGTTACCAATTCGCAGATTGATTTGAAGAATGGCGAAGTGCAAACAAAATATTATCCGCACCCGATTAAGAAAATAAATGTCAGCGCAACTGTACAAAGCAAGAATGGTTCTTTAAAAGATCTGGCAATTAATTTATTGCCTGCTGCTTTTGAATTTGAAGGACAACCATTTCAGATGCAAATGAATTTGAAAGATTTTTCGAACATAAAATATAATATCACATCCAAAGGAACCATCGATATCGGCAAGATCTACAAAGTATTTGCAGTCAAAGGTTATGATGCAAAAGGATTCATTAAAACTGATCTTTCATTGCGTGGAATGCAGAGTGACGCTGCATCCGGGCATTACGACCGTTTATTTAATTCTGGTACTTTGCAGTTGAACGATCTGGTACTTCATTCCGATCTTTTTCCCATGCCTTTCTTGATAAATAAAGGTGTTTTTCATTTTGATCAGGATAAAATGTTCTTCGATCAGTTCAAAGCAAAATATGGTAATTCGGATTTTACATTGAATGGTTATCTGAACAACGTGATCAATTATGCAACAAAAAATAATGAAGCATTAAAAGGAAATTTCGATTTAAAAAGTAATAATTTAATTATCGATGAGTTGATGGCTTATGCCGATACTTCTTCAAAAAATAAAACAACTGCAGCAACAGGAGTGGTGATCATTCCTTCAAATTTATCTGTCACATTAAATGCAAGCGCAAATAAAGTAAGTTATAACGGATTAAATCTTACCAACATAAAAGGACAATTAATTATCGACAGCAGTAAATTGGTTATGAAGCAAAGCGGCTTCACGATTATTAATGCGCCTGTTGTGATGGATGTAACATACAAAACTGTTTCGCCAACAAAAGCAACATTCGATTATCATATCAACGCAAAAAATTTCGACATTCATAAAGCATACAACGAAATAAAATTGTTTCACGATCTCGCTACATCTGCCGCATCTGTGCATGGCATTGTTTCGTTGGATTATCAACTTTCAGGAAGATTAGATTCAAACATGCATCCTGTTTATCCGTCATTAAAAGGTGCCGGTGTTTTATCGCTCGGAAACGTAAAAGTGAAAGGCATGAAATTAATGCGTGCAGTAAGTAAAGCAACCAATCGCGACAGTTTAAATGATCCCGATCTGAAAGATGTAAACATCAAAACAAAAATCGAAAATAATATTATCACTATCGAGCGTACAAAACTTCGCATCATGGGATTTCGTCCGCGTTTCGAAGGCCAGGTTAGTTTCGATGGCAAATTAAATTTAACCGGTCGTGTTGGTCTGCCGCCGTTTGGTATTTTCGGAATTCCGTTTACGGTCA
Organism: Bacteroidota bacterium; assembly: GCA_028877045.1. GTDB lineage: Bacteria > Bacteroidota > Bacteroidia > Chitinophagales > Chitinophagaceae > CAIQDX01. Next base: position 2,110 of record JAGWPQ010000235.1, read on the forward strand.
CCGGCACGCAATCCAATCCCAACGTGCGTTTGAAGCGTGGAAAAGATTCCGATAAATTAGAAGAAACAGAAGATAAAGAATAGGTTTATGTTATCGGCTATAGAATAAAAATGTGGCTGCTGTTGCGTCGCACACTTGTACGGCAAGAATACTATTCAACATTTTGCCGCAACCATTTTTCAATTTCATCGTAACTCATTTCTTTTCGTTTGGCATAATCTTCCAATTGATCTTTTGAAATTTTTCCAACACCAAAATTCTGTGCTTCGCTGATGTGCATATTAACTTGATTAATCGACTTAATTTGTCCCGTCAAATTCACTTCGCCGAGCGCAACTGATTTTGCGGGCAATGCTTGTTGGAAGTAGCTGGAAAGCAGCGCAAGTGCAATGCCCAGGTCAGAGCCACTTTCTTTGATTTTAAGGTTGCCACTTACTTTGAAGAAAATATCATGGTCACTCAATTTAATGTGCAGATACTTTTCCAAAATAGCTGCCATGAGCACAATCCGTTTGGGA
>JAGWPQ010000236.1 GCA_028877045.1 Bacteroidota bacterium
ATCTATAAATTTCAACATTGAACTATCTAAAACATAAGTGCTGCCATTGTAATAGCCAATTGTTGCAGCATACACCGCATCGTATGCAAACTTGCACATTTTGTAAAAATTATTATTATCAACAAAAGTATAAGCAGGTATTGCCAAAGCCCCGTAAATAATAGGTATTTTCCAATATTCGCGATTATATGCCTGTCCCCAGCCTGGTATCAATGCCGAACGCCTTGTTGCAATTCTTGGGATATGTTTTTGTTTTACTGCTGTAGTCTTTTTTGCAGGAATGATTTTACTGCTGTCAGAAATCAAAGAAGCTTTAGTTGAATCTTTTTTTTCTGATTGAGCCGACAAAGAATAAACATTTACAAATGCGAAAATAAATATGAGATAAAATAACTTCATGCAAACTTTAACTGATTGTTACATTCATCAGGTCGAGTATCTTATTCAGCTCCTGCAACGAATAATATTCTACAGTAATACTTCCCGAACCATTTTTCTGATGTACCAATTTTACTTTTGTTCCGAAATGAGATGCTAAGTTATCTTCAATCTTTTTATAAGCAGGCGGCAAACTTTCTTTTACGGAAGATTTAACAGCATTGTGCTTCTCGGCTTTGTAGAGTTTGCGCACCAATTCTTCTGTTTGCCTTACATTCAGTTCCTTGTTTTTTATTTCATTGAAAACAAATAATTGTTTGTCGATGGTATCAATATTTATCAATGCCCTTGCATGACCCATGCTGATGTCGCCATGCCTTACAGCCAACTGAATATTTGGCGGCAATTTTAATAAACGAATATAATTGGTAACGGTGCTTCTTTCTTTGCCCATCCGTTCTGCAACCATTTCCTGCGAAAAATTTAATTCATCCATCATGCGTTTGTAACTCAGAGCAATTTCAATTGCATTCAGATCTTCACGCTGTAAATTTTCTAATAATGCCAGTTCCAATAATTCGGAATCGTTGGCATGACGGATATAAACGGGAACGTCTTTTAATCCGGCAATCTTTGATGCACGGAAGCGACGTTCACCTGCGATCAACTGATATTTTCCGCTTGCTAATTTAGAAACGGTAAGTGGTTGAATGATGTCGTGCAACTTGATTGATACCGCCAATTCATTCAAAGCAGTTTCATCAAAATCGCGGCGCGGTTGTTTGGGGTTGATCTGGATTTCATTGATCGGAATTCGCGAAGAACTTACCGTTTGTTCAACAACTTTTGTTTTTAATTCGCCGGTTGTTGTTTTCAGATCTTCATCAATATTGCGCAACAAACTGCGCAAGCCTTTACCAATAGCCTCTTTATTATTTTGTTTGGGTGTACTCATGATTGTTTAAAAAGTTTAAGAAGTTTAAGTGGTTAAAAAGGTTTAGAAACTGTTCAACATTAAACGTCTTAAACCTTTTTTAACTTATTAAACTTACTCGATTATTCTTTCTTCGTTAGTCATTTTTGTGAGATCATTCTTCTGCAAAATTTCTTTGGCGAGATTCAAATAATTAACCGATCCCTTACTTTCAGCATCGTATAAAATAGCAGGTTTACCAACACTTGGCGCCTCACTCAATCTTGTATTCCTGTGAATGATGGTCGAGAAAACAATATCATCAAAGTGGCGCCGTACTTCGCTTACAACCTGATTGCATAAACGTAAACGTCCGTCATACATCGTCATTAAAATACCTTCGATCTGTAATTCGGGGTTTAATCTGTTCTGAACAATTTTAACCGTGTTCAGTAATTTTCCCAAACCTTCCAATGCAAAAAATTCGCATTGAACCGGTACGATCACACTGGTTGCAGACACCAAAGAATTTACGGTTATCAGTCCGAGCGAAGGCGAACAATCGATCACAATAAAATCGTATTTATCTCTGATTGGATCTAGCACATTCTTCAGCACATTTTCGCGGTTGGGATAATTGATCATTTCAATTTCGGCACCCACCAAATCAATGTGCGATGGGAGAATATCCAAGAAAGGCATTTCGCTTTTTAAAATCACATCTTCAGCTTTTGCGTTATTTACCATGCAATCGTATAAACTGCTGGTAACATTATGCAGATCAAAACCCACACCCGTTGTGCTGTTTGCCTGCGGATCGGCATCAACCAATAAAGTTTTATATTCAAGCACTGCAAAACTTGCTGCCACATTTATGGCAGTTGTTGTTTTACCAACACCGCCTTTCTGATTCGCTACACCAATAATTCTCGCCATTTTTTTAAATCCTCATTTTATAATTATAAAAATTATGTACTAAACTTCATCACCTCACTCAACTGCGGTTGCGTCGCACACTTGTACTGCATCTCACTCCTCACCATGAACCATTAACTATGAACCATGACCTTTCCTTACACTTCAATTGTTTCACCAATAGCAGGCAATAATAATTTTTTTCCTGCAGTGGCAAATTGCATGATAGCTTCGGATTTATCAATTTTAATAAAACCAAAAGTATTGTAATGCACGCCAACAATTGTATTACACTGAATAAAAGATGATGCATCAATGGCATCATTGACATCCATGGTAAAATTGTCACCAATGGGCAATACTGCAAAATCCAAATTAATCCACGACGGAATTAATTGCATATCCAATGTTAATGCTGTATCGCCGCTGTAATAAAAATTACCTTCAGCCGTATTGA
>JAGWPQ010000237.1 GCA_028877045.1 Bacteroidota bacterium
CTTGGCTAAAGATGCCAATGTATATAATGCCTATTTGCCTTATATACATAAAACATTAAAATTGATGGGTGATGCTCGTTGGCATCAGGTGAATCCTAATGATACCATCGACTCACGTCAATTCACATATGTAGGTAGAACAACGCCACAGATTTCTGGCGGGTTCTCCAGCTTTATTAGTTATAAGGGCTTTAGCTTATATGCACAATTTGATTATGCTTTAGGTTTTGTGATTTTAAATAATGAAAAATTAAGAGGTCTGAGCCAAGTTCAAGGTTCTCAAAACTCAACAATAGATGTTTTGAATACATGGTCTCCTTCTAATCCTAATGGTACTTTACCAAGATTCTATTGGGCTAACCAGGGCAGAAATTATGCAACAGATGCATCGGGTAATAATCCTGCAGCTAATTTCTGGGAAAAAGGTGATTATTTAATGGTGCGAGAACTTACATTAGGTTATGAATTAACACCGCAAGTTTTAAAACAAACTTTGAATAACACAATTCATGGTGCACGTTTCTTTATAACAGGAAACAATTTAGCTTATTTCACAAAATATAGCGGAAACTTTCCTGAAATAGGTGGAGTAGATAACGGTAAATTTCCTCTTCCAAGAAGGCTTACTTTAGGCGTTAACCTTACTCTTTAAATAAGATAAATCAGAAACCTAAAACATTAAACTATTTTTCGTATGAAAACATATAATTCATTTTTGAAACTAATCCTTGGTATGGGGTTGTTGGCGAGCACCATTTCGTGCAAAAAACAATTAGAGGAAGCAGTTCCTCAAGACGTTTTGTCTGCATCGCAAATAACAGATCCTACTGCTCTTGTTACATTGTATACAGGGGTTTATTCGACACTCAGAAACTATAATAGTACACTATTTGTATTAGGTGAAATGAGATCAGAAATATGGACTGATGGGCTTTTTACTGAGTCTGTAGATGGTGGGTACAGCCAAATGTATGACCATAACATTAGCGCCTTAAATGTTCCATATGGTAACTGGGGTGGCTTTTATAGCTTATTATACCAGATTAATGATGCCATTAAACTTTTTAAAGCTACAACGGTTTTACCGGCAGCAATCCAAAATCAATATTTAGCAGATATGTATGGTATCAGAGCCTACATATATTATACTATGGCTAAAACATGGGGCAGTGTTCCATTGATTACGCAACCTGTAAGTACGATTTCCGGCACAGCTCAAACTTATGTTGCCAGAACCTCAGTAGATTCAGTGTTCATTCAAATAAAAAGTGATATAGAACAATCGCTAAGCTTATATGGTGGTAATAATGTGTTACCTGCTGGTAAAAGGGTGTATTGGAATCGCTTAGCTAGCTTGGTTTTAAAAGGCGATGTGTATTTATGGACAGGCACTGTAAGAGGTGGGGGTATTACTGATATTACTACTGCTCAAACAACTTTGCAACAAGTAGAAAGTTTAGAAGGGCCAACTTTACAATTAGATGCCAACTATCCTGATATTTTCGATCCCACTAAAAAATCGAATAATCCGGAAATCATTTTTGCATTGAATTATGAATTAAGTCAGGCCACAATGGGAACTTTTTCTGAATTCACAGTAAATAGTATTCAGGCAAATACGCTAACCTTTCAGCAATCAAATGATCCTACAAAAGTTGTATCATATGTGTACCCTTATGTTGGCGGGTCAAATAGATGTGGCATGAACCAGGCAATGATTACTAAATTGAC
>JAGWPQ010000238.1 GCA_028877045.1 Bacteroidota bacterium
TGGTTGGAATTTTGGATGATTTTGAAAACAGGATGACATTGGATTTTAAAGAAGAAGGCGATGTGATTGTGTTAATTGGCGCGCAACAAAATGATATCGGTTCATCAGAATATATTCATAAAATAAAAAATATTGAATATTCTGCTGCGCCGCATTTTGATATTGATGAAGAATATACAATGCAGCAATTTGTTTCATCCATCATCAAAGAAAAATTAATTGTAAGTGCGCATGATATCAGTGAAGGCGGATTGATTGTAACGCTGTTGGAGAAAGGGTTTAACCGCGATCTTGGATTTGATGTTAATGCCGATACTGCCGGTTTCAGAAAAGATGCTTATTGGTTTGGCGAAGCGCAAAGCAGGGTAGTGGTAACTGTAAAAAAATCTCAAATCTCGAATCTCAAATCACAAATCTCAAAAGCAGGAATTGCTTATACAGAATTGGGAACTGTTACGGCTGATGCAATAAAAGTGAATGGAGAAAATTGGGGAAGCATTTCTGATTGGAAAGAAAAATATGATACAGCCATCGAAAAATTATTAAGTTAAAAATGAATCATCAATCAACGATCATTGTTACAGGTGCTGCAGGATTTATCGGGTCTTGCATGGTTCAATATTTAAACGAACAGGGATTCGAAAATTTAATTTTAGTAGATGATTTTGGTGTGGAAGAGAAACGTAAAAATTGGGAATCAAAAAAGTTTACACAAATTGTTGAACGATATAATTTATTTGATTGGCTGCAAGAAAATGATCCGAAAATAGATTTTGTAATTCACCTTGGTGCAAGAACCGATACTACTGAATTTAATTATGCAATTCACGAAGAGTTGAATGTTCAATATTCAAAAGACATCTGGAATTATTGTGTTGAAAAAAATATCCCGTTGATCTATGCATCATCGGCTGCAACCTATGGTGCAGGCGAGTTTGGTTATGATGATGATCACGGTGTGATTGAAAAATTACAACCGCTCAATGCATATGGAATAAGTAAAAATGAATTTGATAAATGGGCATTAAAACAAGTCGGGAGTCGGGAGTCGGGAGTCAGTAGCTCACCGCCATTCTGGACAGGTTTAAAGTTCTTTAATATTTATGGACCGAACGAATATCATAAAGGCCGCATGGCAAGTGTGATATGGCATTCATTCAATCAAATAAAAAAAGATGGCGTAGTGAAATTATTTAAAAGTCACCGCCCCGATTTTAAAGATGGTGAACAGCTTCGCGATTTTGTGTATGTAAAAGATCTGGTGAAAGTAATGAACTGGATGATGCTGTCAATGGCCGATGGTCAATGGTCTGATAATAAAAATGGTATTTATAATTTGGGAACAGGAAAAGCAAGAAGTTTTTATGATCTGGCTTCAGCAACATTCAGAGGATTGGATCTACAACCGAATATTATTTTTATTGATATGCCCGAAGACATTCGCGACAAGTATCAATATTTTACAGAAGCGAATATGAAAAAATTACATGATGCAGGATATATGGATGCATTCTATACTTTGGAAGAAGGTGTTGATGATTATGTGAGGAATTATCTGAGTCAGCAAAAATTGTGGTAGGATTGTATCTTTATGTAAATCTTTTTTATGAATACGGAAGAAAAAAAACAGCAGTTACAAAAAATTGTCAGTGCTGCCAATGAAGATTTGACAAACATTTTAATGGAAGCCGCTATAGCATATCAAACAAAAACAGAAGATAATTTTATCATGCCTCCCGAATGGATAAAAGATGCAGAAAAGAGGTTGGCTGATTTAAGGAATGAGCATGATAAAGGATTTACGAACGAGGAAGTATTGCAGGCTATGAAAGATAAAGTTGCTGAAATAAAATCGTATGCTTCCTAAAGTGTATCAGATTAGAATATCATCGGCTGTAAAATTAGATTTAATTGATTTAGTTCAATTTTACGAAAATCAGGAAGCAGGTCTGGGCAACAAATTTATTGATGATTATGAGTCAACTATTGCAAGATTGCAACAATCGCCCAATAGTTATTTTTTTGTAAGCGACTTATTACGAAGAATACCATTTAGCAAATTTCAATGTTCAATAATTTACAGTATAAATAATAACGACACAATTGAAATTGTTATGGTAAAGGATATGCGTTCTAAGCCTTTAAAAGATTTTTATTAAATATTAACCAAAAAAATGAGTACAAAAATTGCCATTATTGGCGGCGGTAATCTGGGAACAGCTATTGCAGAAGGATTGATCAGCAGTGGGTTTGTGTTGCCTCAAAATATTATCATCACCAAAAGAAATACAGAAACATTGTCTGCATTGCAGGCAAAAGGCATTAAAATAAGTAGTGATAATAATGAGGCAGTTGCGTTTGCGGATTATATTATTTTGGCTGTTAAGCCTTTTCAGTTAAGAGAAGTCCTAACAAACATAAAATCGAAATTGGATCCAAAGAAGCATGCTTTAATAAGTGTGGCAACAGGTGTCTGGATCAAAGAAATGAAACAATTACTGAATGATGAGTTTGCGATTTTCAGGGCAATGCCTAATACTGCGATCGCCATTCAGGAAAGTATGACCTGCATCTGCAGCAGCAATGCAAATGCAGAACAAACAGGTTATGTAAAAGAGTTATTTGATCAGTTGGGCAAAACAGCTTTTATTGAAGAAAATTTAATGGATGCTGCAACGGTTTTAGCTGCCAGCGGAACAGCTTTTGCATTGCGGTTTATACGAGCAGATATCCAGGCGGGTATTGAAATCGGTTTTAATGCTGCAACAGCTTCTTTAATTGCTGCACAAACAGCAAAAGGCGCGGCAGATTTATTATTGATCAGAAGAACACATCCCGAACAGGAGATAGATAAAGTAACAACGCCCAAAGGCTGTACCATTGCGGGTTTGAACGAAATGGAACACCAGGGCTTCAGCTCATCCCTGATCAAAGGAATTGTTACCAGCTATAAAAAAATTGTAAATGATATGTAAAAGAA
>JAGWPQ010000239.1 GCA_028877045.1 Bacteroidota bacterium
AAGCAATACAAATATGGAACCTAGGAATGGATTTAATCCGGTAACAAACATGTGATGCGCCCATACCAGAAATGCCAGTATCGCGATCGAAAACATAGAGCCGATCATTGCCATATAACCGAAGATGGGTTTGCGTGCATTCACCGACATGATCTCACTCACCATTCCCATGGCCGGTAATAAAATGATATATACTTCAGGATGGCCTAAGAACCAGAACAGATGCTGGAATAAAATAGCGCTACCGCCTTCGTTTGGTAAAGCACCCACACCTGATACAAAAATATCAGACAGATAAAAACTTGTTCCGAAGTTTCTGTCAAAGATCAATAATATAAATCCTGATAATAAAACAGGGAATGATAACACACCTAAAACAGCGGTGAAGAATAATGCCCAGATAGTTAATGGTAATCTGGTCATGCTCATGCCCTTGGTACGCATGTTCAAAATAGTAACGATATAATTCAAGCCGCCCAGTAAAGATGATACAACAAATAATGCCATGGCAACGATCCACAGGTCCATACCTGTTTTAGATCCGGGCGATGCACTGCCCAAAGCACTTAACGGCGGATATGCTGTCCAGCCGCCACTAAATGGACCAGTCTCAACAAACATGGAAGAAACCATTACACAGCTTGCTGCAAAGAAAAACCAGAACGAAAGCATATTCATAAATGGAGATGCCATATCTCTTGCACCAACCTGTAACGGGATTAAAAAGTTTGCGAATGTTCCGCTCAACCCTGCAGTTAATACAAAGAAAACCAAAACAGTTCCGTGTGTTGTAACCAATGCATAATAAGCTTCGGGAGTTATACGCCCGTCTTTTACCCACCATTTTCCCAATACACTTTCTAACCATGCAAAATGCGAATCGGGATAACCCAATTGCAAGCGAAACAATACGCTCATCAATCCGCCTAAAACAGCCCAAACCATTCCCGTGATGAGGAATTGTTTTGCAATCATTTTATGATCCTGACTGAACACATATTTAGTAATAAATGTTTCATGATGATGATGTTCATGATGTGTGTCATGCGAATCATGTGAATGAAGATTTGCTTCGTTACTCATATTTAGTCTTTGTTCAGATAATTATTTATAAATACAACAAACAGAAATTCTATCGAATTATTTTTAATTTTTTGCTATCGTTTTTGCAGTGCTGTCGGCCTTAGGAGCATCAGGGTCTTTATCGGGAAAATTCTGTAAATACAATGGTTTCTGTTTGGCCAGCCACATATCATAATCTTCCTGTTCAACCACTACAATTACACCTTTCATAGAATAATGTCCATTGCCGCACATTTGATCACAACTTATTTCGTATTGAAAATTTTCATTGCCCGTGATCTTTTTCATTTCTTCGGTGGTGTACTTTGGTGTAAACCACATGGTAGTCGGGATACCGGGTACTGCATCCATCTTTAAACGAAACTGAGATAAACCAACATCATGTATTACATCGCGTGAACCGATAATTAATTTTACGGGTTTACCTTTTACAACATACATGGTTTGTTCGGTTACAATATCATCATGCGATGCAGGATCGTCCTTTAAATTTAATGCTGCATTATCGCTCATGATTAATCCTAAAGAGTTGGAAGCAGGATCTATATTTTTATAATATTTTTTTCCGAATTGATTATCGGCACCCGGATAACGGAATATCCATCCGAATTGTTTTCCTGTAACTTCTACCACCATTGCATCTTTGGGAGCATCGCTTGTAAAATAATACCAGTTACGCAAACCAAAAATCACCAGGCCTGTTAACACGATAGCCGGTACTGCGGTCCATAAAAACTCTAATTTATTGCTGTGAGCGAAGTAAAATACTTTGCGTTTATCATCTTCCTGGTATTTATAACTGAACCAGAATAATAAAATTTGAGTAATGATAAAAACGATACCTGTAATGGCCAATGTGATCCACAACATAGAGTCAACTCTTTCGCCCTGAACACTTGCTGCTTCATGTGCCAATAATGTTTTACCAAACAATAATTTGTTGCAGTACCAAACACCTATTAAGCCTGCTATTAAAAAGCCTATCATCAAAAAGCCATTTATCTTATTGACATTTTTACGGTTTTGATCTTCTCCTTTTAATATGCCTACGTATTCGCTTGCTTTCGATATTTGAAAGATGATAAGAAAGACAAGAATAATTACTGCTATTGTTAAATAAATTGTCATGCTGTTAGGTTTGCTTAATAATTATTAGAACAATAAATTCTATAAAAATCTATGTGTGATGAATAATACTTTCTTTTAGGAACGGATGATATTTTGAAACCAATGGTTTTTTAGCCAAAGCTTTTGCAACAAATAATATCATCAATCCAACAAATAAACTAAGGATACCAAAATCCAGCCATCCCAATGTTACATGGTCTTTGCTGATGCTTCCCATTACCATTTGATAAAAATCGATCCAGTGTCCAAAGATGATCAACACTGCCATGAATGTTACGAGTGTATAATTTCTTTTGGTCGAACGTTTCATTAAAATTAATATAGGACAAATAAAATTGATGATCAGGTTCAGGAAGAAGATCCCTTTGTATACACCCTGTACCCTGTGTTTGAAATACAGTGTTTCTTCCGGCTGATTTGAATACCATATCAACATGTATTGAGAGAACCATAAGTAAGTCCAGAAGATAGAAAATGCAAACATGAATTTTCCAAGATCATGTAAATGTTCTTCATTGGTATATTCCAGGTATCCTTTGTTCTTCATGTAAATGACCCACAATGCAATTAAACTCATACCACTAACAAATGAACTTGCAAATGTGTACCAACTATACATGGTGCTGTACCAATGAGCATCTAAACTCATTAACCACAACCATGGAATAGTTGATCCTACTGTTAATGCAAACCATACGATGAACATGGCGGCTCTAACTGTATTTCTCCAGATAAATGATGCACCTGTTTCGCCATTAAATGCGGCCTGATCGGCCTCATTACTTATTTGTCTCATTCTCCATCCCAATAAACTCCACAATCCAACGGCCAATAAGGTCCAGATGGTAAAAAATTTCACATTTAAAAATCCTGATTTCCCTTTTAGTATTTCGTCACCGGCAACAGCATTTGTATCCAACCAATGATAAATATGGTGATTGCCCGAAAAAACAACAAATAATAAAACAGCAACTGTAATGGAACCGAAAATAGGAACCATGGTAGAAATAGCTTCCGGAATACGACGGAAAGATTGTTGCCATCCACCCATCGCTAATGTAGTGATACAAATAAAAAACATACTTGCATTGGTCACCAATGTCCAGAAAATAGTATTGTACATGATGGTGCCTATAAACACAGCCTGCTCTTCTTCAGTCCCTCTTCCTTTGGTAATAAACCCAATGATTAAAGCCAGCAAACCTGCGCCAATCAAGGCAAATGACCAAGTTTTGAGCTTTGCAGGAATTTCAAATTGTTCTTTAATAGATGACATGTTAATCTTTTATATCAGTTGTAAAAAGGTAATTAATTTTTAGCAGTAACATCAGCAGCAGGCGCAGCAGGTTCTTTACCTTCTGCCTGTTTCAACTTAATATATTTTATGATCTGCCAACGTTGCTTTCTGTTTAATTGCGATGCATAACTTCCCATCAAATTCTTTCCGTACATAACAGAATAAAACATTTGCCCTTCGGGCATTGCCTCTGCATAAGCATCACCAATAAATGCTCTTGGTTTTGCAGCAAACGGTCCTTCGCCACCTTTATACAGGGGACCATTCCCATCTAATTTTGCACCGTGACAAATGCCGCAATTGATTAAATACAATCTTTCTGTTTCGGTATATTCTGCTTTTGACAAAGAATCAACCGGACTTTTTATTTTTTTTGATGCAACATAATTGGTTGTATCGCCTGCAGCATCTTTTGCTAAAGGAAAAGGAAATTCTTCGCCACGTGCAATGGTTCCCGGAACCGGAAGATTGGTATAATTAATACCCGCATCTTTTAAATTGCTGTGATCGGCATACGTTTCATAAGCACGGCTATATGCCATATCGGGCATATAAACATTACTGGGCTTACGTTGCACATCGTTGCAGCTAATGATTGATGCAACCGTAATTACTAAAGCTATAATAAATAATTTCTTCATCGTCATTCAATTCTTATTAATTAAGCAGCAACAATTTTATTTTGAAAAGGAACTTGGTCTTTATCATATCTTCCTAACCACCAGCCTTCTTCGGCGATCTGCACATCTGTTTCTACGGCACCTGCATTTGCTAAAAATGCCTTCAGATCATCCACATTGGTTTTTTCGGTTGTTTCAATTACCATCACAAATAAATCATCAGTTGCCCTTGCATGAAAGTGATGTTTCTTAATGAATGGTGACAATTGGCATAAATAACAAAATGTAAGTACCATACCAACTGCAGCAAATAAAACCGTTAACTCAAAAATGATAGGTATCCATGCAGGTAATGCAAAATGTGGTTTACCGCCAATATTCAAAGGCCAGTCGGACGTTAATACCCAACTGATAAAACTTAATGCAGTTGCTGTACCGGTGATACCATAAATAAAACCGGCAGTATGCAAACTTGTTTCGCGTAAACCCATTTCATGATCTAGACCATGCACCGCAAACGGCGTATACACATCATGAATTTTATATCCTGCTGTGCGAACTTTTTTTACCGCAGGAAACAAATTTGCTTCATCATCAAAACAGCCAACTACGAATTTCTTTTTTGCCATATCAATCTTCCCTTTCAGGAATTTATTGTTAAAAAATGTTCTTTATTATTGATTAACATGAAAATTGCTATTCTCTACAACTGTGTGCCCATGACCACTGTGTGCAAACACAGAAGCAGACACCGATTCCAAATGACCCATCTTCTCTTTATAACTTTCTCCCGTTGTTTTCAACACATATTTAATTTCAGCGATAGCGATAACAGGGAAGTATTTTGCAAACAAGAAGAAGCATGTGAAAAATAATCCGAACGTTCCTAAATAAAACCCTATTTCCCAAATAGACGGACTGTAATAAACCGACCATGAAGATGGAAGATAATCGCGATACAATGATGTAACGATAATTACAAAACGTTCGAACCACATACCAACATTTACAATCACGCTCATAAAGAATGTGATATATAAATTCCTTCTCATTTTGCGGAACCAGAATATCTGCGGGCTCAACACATTGCACGCCATCATACCCCAGTAACTCCAGCCATAAGGACTGAATAAATTTGCACGGCTATACCAGAAAGTATATCCTTCATATTTATTCTGGCTGTACCATCCCATGAATAATTCGGTGAGATAAGCAACACCAACGATCGATCCTGTTAAAACAATTACTTTATTCATCGCTTCAATATGACCCATTGTTACATAATCTTCCAAACCAAAAACTTTACGAACAACAACCAACAGTGTTTGAGTCATTGCAAAACCGGAGAAGATCGCACCGGCTACAAAGTATGGAGGGAAGATGGTAGTATGCCAACCTGGAACAACTGATGTGGCAAAGTCAAACGATACGATCGTATGAACCGATAATACCAACGGTGCTGATAAACCTGCCAATACCAATGATAATGATTCATGTCGTTGCCAGTGTTTGGTAGAACCTGTCCAGCCAAAAGACGCAATACCATATAAATGCTTGCGCAGCTTGGTCTTTGCACGGTCACGAACTGTTGCCAGATCGGGCAATAAACCACTATACCAGAATAATAATGAAACAGTGAAATAAGTTGATATCGCAAATACGTCCCACAACAATGGTGAGTTAAAATTCACCCACAAAGGACCGCGAGTATTTGCATACGGTAATACAAAGAATGCCATCCACACACGACCCATATGCCAGATAGGAAATTGTCCTGCACACATTACCGCGAAAATTGTCATCGCTTCAGCAGCACGGTTTACACCTGTTCTCCATCCCTGACGGAATAATAATAAGATCGCAGAGATCAATGTACCGGCATGACCAATACCTACCCACCACACGAAGTTGGTGATATCCCAACCCCATCCGATCGTTTTATTCAAGTTCCACTGGCCAATACCATAAGTAACATCTCTGTAAATGGAATAGATACCAAATAACAATAATGCTACTGCAATGTAAAAGCCAATATACCAAAGTTTGCTTGGCTTAGCTTCAATAGGGCGAACAATATCTTCCGTTACATCGTGATAGGTTTTTGTACCATACACCAACGGTTCTCTTAGCTGTGATTCGTACTTTAAATGCATCTGGTTTGCTTATTTAAAACCGGTTTTATCCGATTGAAATATTTTATTTTTTGTTAGTCAACTTTCTGTTCTGTATTCAGCTGCAGTTGCCCCTGATTCTTTCAGTGAAAGAATCGCACCCTTCAACACTTTATTTTTCATCAGCAACTTTGCTTATCCTTTTTTATCTTCTTTCTTTTCAAGTTGCAACCATTCGTCTCTTTCTTCTGCATCAAGATTTCTAACCTTTGCCAAATAATTTACATTAGGCAACACATGCAATTGTTCCAACGAATAGAAAGTGCGCAAAGTATTTTCTGTTCTTGCAATGGTGATAGCACTATGTTTATTATTGACATTACCAAATACAATGGCATCAGTTGGACAAGACTGCTGACATGCAGTTTTGATATCCTTATCTTCCAATGGTCTGCTTTCTTTCTTAGCTTTTAATTTCCCTTCCTGCAAACGCTGAACGCAGAAAGAACATTTTTCGATCACACCACGTGAACGAACTGTAACATCCGGATTTAAAACCATGCGTGTTAAGTCGTCATTCATATTCAACACAACATCATTCACAATGCCTGTTTGATTATCAGGGAAACTATCAGCACCTGTATAATCGGCCCAGTTAAAACGACGTACTTTATAAGGACAGTTATTGGCACAATATCTTGTACCGATACAACGGTTATAAGTCATTTGGTTTAACCCTTCACTGCTGTGGTTGGTTGCTGCAACAGGACAAACATTTTCGCATGGCGCATTATCACAATGCTGACACATCATTGGCTGGAAAACCACTTTTGGATTTTCCATATCTCCTGTATAATAACGATCGATGCGCAACCAGTGCATATCATGAAAACGTAACACTTCAGGTTTACCAACAACGGCAACATTATTTTCTGCATGACAAGCTACAACGCAGGCTGCACAACCGGTACATGAGTTTAAGTCAACACTCATTCCCCAAT